>JAUVQV010000054.1 GCA_030597995.1 Candidatus Rokuibacteriota bacterium | reverse complement strand
GCTCTCGGCGAAAGAGGTCGGACCCTACTTCAACTCCCGTCCGCTCGAAGGCGCAAACTCGGCCTTGCGGCCTCAGACACGCGCCTTCGGCCACTTCGTGGCCCGCTCCCGCTCGCTGAGTGGGGTACCCCCGACCTCTTTCGAAGTTCGCTCCAGAGAGCACCCCCGGCGATCCTTCCAGCATATAGGTTTTCCCCGGGGGTATTCCCAGCACCTCACTCCGACAATGTTCACACGAGGCTGGTGTTCGGGCAACGATGCGCTGTCTTGAATGGTGTGCCGGTGTATGGTAGCGTGGCGCCTGGGCGGAAGGGGTCTCCGCAGGAGAGTATTGGCGGGACCGGGCTCGTGGGGAGATTTTTGGAGACCAGGGGGCAGCAAGAGACGTTCTGAGGGGGAAAAAGCGCGGAAACCACGAAAGTGGTTTATGTTGGGGTAATAATGGCTGGATATAGACATAAAGTGGGAATTATGATCTTGATTTTCCCCATATTTATGGGGTGTGGTGGGAATTATGAGATTTACAAGGAGAGCAGGATTGTCATGGGCACGGTGGTTGTGGTCACCGTGGCGCACGGGGACGAGGCGCTGGCCAAGGCCGGCATAGAGGCGGTCTTCGAAGAGTTCGAGAGGGTAGATTCGCTCCTCAGCAGTTACGACACAGAAAGCGCGGTGTCCAAAATCAACCGAGGGGCTTACGAAAAGAGAGTACCGGTAGGGTCTGAACTCTTCGAACTCTTGAACGCGTCGATGGAGTTCAACCGCGCCAGCGGCGGGGCCTTCGACATCACCGTAGGACCTCTGACCGAACTCTGGGGTTTCGACCGCGGTGGGGTGGTCCCTCCGGAAGCGGCTGTCCAGTCCGCCCTGCGGAGTGTCGGCTCCGCCGGGTTGAGCCTGGACCCGGAGCGCCACGAGGTCGGCTTCATGGAACCCGGCATGAAATTGGACTTCGGTGGCATCGGCAAGGGATACGCCGCCGACCTCGCGGCCGTCCGCCTGCAGGAGATGGGGATTGAAAATGCCATCATTGATGCCGGCGGGGATCTCAAGCTGCTCGGGTCCAGACCGGGAAAAGATCACTGGAAAATTGGTATCCGGCACCCCCGGGAAGCCGCCCGGCTCCTCCTCAGCCTGGAGCTGAAAGATACGGCCGTTGTCACCTCTGGAGACTACGAGCGCTTCTTTATGGAGGGTGGAGTGCGTTACCACCACATCCTGGACCCGCGCACGGGTTACCCGGCAAGGGGTAGCCAGAGCGTAACGGTCATCTACCCGGCGGCCCGCGATGCCGACGCCTACGCCACCGCGGCCTTCGTCATGGGGCCGGAGGCGGGCCTGGAGTATCTCCGGAGTATTCAGGGAGTCGAGGGAATTATCGTAGATTCTGAGGGTAATGTGAGGTGGACAACTGCTTCCGGTCACCGGCGGTGAGAAGCGGCTGGACCGTACCGATATGGGGCGCCGGCGGCTGGAGGCTTCTGGCCGGAGACCTGGCGGTGGTCGTTTTTTTTGTGATGGCCACCGTGGTGCTTTTCCACTGGTCCGGCGCCGGCCAGGAGGCACCGCACACCGTTTCCGTTGAGGTAGCGGGAACACGGGTCTTCACTCTCGATCTGGGTCGTGATCGTGTTGAGCAGGCGGTGGGGCCGCTGGGTTCGACCTGGATCGAAATCCGAAACCGCCGGGTCCGAATACTCGATTCTCCCTGCCCGCTCAAGCTCGGCATCCGGGCGGGTTGGATTGATCAGGCAGGGGAAATGCTGATCTGCCTTCCCAACGAGGTGGTGGTGACAATTTCGGGGAGCCCGGAGAGCGGCATGGACGCCGTCGCCCATTGAACACGAGAAAAGTCTCCTATCTTGGGACACTGTTGGCCCTGGCGGTGGCCCTGGGCTTTTTGGAATCCCTGGTGCCCACCCCTCTCCCTTGGGTCCGCCTCGGGCTGGCCAACCTCCTGACCTTGATCGCCATTCTTACCTGCGGCTGGAAAGAAGGCTTTTTGGTGACGATCCTGAGGGTGCTGATCACCTCCCTGCTTCTGGGTCGTTTTATAAGCCCGGCCTTTCTCCTCAGCCTGGGGGGAGGGCTGACCGCGGCTGCCGTCATGGCCCTGATGGCGAAAGGGGCGTGGCGGATTTACTCTCCTCTGGCGATCAGCGTCGGCGGGGCCTTCGGACACGGTCTGGCCCAGGTGCTGGTGCTATTCACGGTCCTTATCCGCACCCGGGAAGTGCTTTTCCTGTTGCCCTGGGTACTCTTCCCTGCTATCATTTCCGGTGTGGTCACGGGCCTCCTGGCAAATCTTATCCTGTTGCGGAAAGGAAGTTATTTCGGAACTCTAGGTGGAAGGAGTGGGCCGTGTCAAAGAGCATCCAGTGGCTGATACTGATCGGCGTGGGGGGGTTGGCAGGTCTCTTTCTGGGTGACTTGCTTTCCGATCTCATCACAGAGGGCGTTCTGCACGATGTCTTCGCCAAGAGCATCGACTTTGGCATCGATCCTCCCGGGACGCTCGATCTCAAGTTCTTCACTCTGACATTCGGTCTCCGGCTGCACCTCAACCTCTTGGGGTTGGTGGGAATCGGAGTTGGGATCTATCTCCGCAAGTACCTGTAAATTCCCAACCGGTCCGCTGGTTCTCGCCTCATCCTCGCCGAGGAGGAAGAAGTTGTTGCGGCAACTCGGTTGCCGTTTCACGGTGCGCGTGCCTGAGGTGGATGAGCGGCCCTCCCCGGGGGAAAACCCCCGCACTCACGTCCAGCGCCTGGCGGCGGCCAAGGCCAGGTCGGCGGCCGGGGGACTCAGGGCCGGTCTGGTCATCGCCGCCGACACCGTTGTTGTTCTCGATGGAAACATCATCGGAAAACCCAGGGATCAGAAAGAAGCCGCACGGATACTCTCACTCCTCTCCGGACGCACCCACAATGTATATTCGGGCTTGGCGGTTATGGATGCCCGGTCGGGGAAGATCCTGACCAAAGTAGTCCGCAGCCGGGTGACCATGAATACGCTGAAGGAGCGCGAGATTGCTCGTTACGTAGAAAGTGGCGAACCCTGTGACAAGGCGGGTGCTTACGCGGCCCAAGGGCGGGGGCGACTCCTGATTGCAGGGGTGGAAGGTTCTTACACCAACGTGGTGGGTCTCCCGCTCCCGGCCCTGCGCCAGCTGCTGGAAAAATTCGGCTGTGAAATTCCGCCCTCAGAGCTCACCTAGCCCGGACTATTCACGAGGATCTTTTCCGCCCGGGCTGCGTTGCGCCCTCGTTCGCTTGTGCGGCGTACAGTAGTACGCCTCCGCGCTCCCTCCGGCGACGCCTTGCCAGAACGAAAAATCTCTCTCGTGACTAACCCGGTTACGCCCGGAAAAATACAGTCTGTTTTTCATACCATCAGAATTCTTCTTTGCTGCTTAATAGTGATAATTTCATCGAGTTGCCTCATGAATAACCCGGGCTCATACTGCCTGTCGTACCGGAACGGCCCCGAGGCGAGCATTTTCCGACCCTGATTGAGCAGAGCATGCTATATTATGAGAGGAAACGCTATGCGCGGCACAAGGGGAAGAAAGTGAGAATCGGACCTGTCGCCGGGTTCGTAACAGGATGCTTTTTGGGCAGCACTCTGTTGTTGACCCCATCCGCATCGGCCCAGGAAAAACAGCTCACCATCCGTTTTACGAAAATGTCTCTTTACGATATTGCCACAGACATTCACGGGGAAAAAACCGAGAAAATAGCCAGCCGTATCGTGGGACTGAGTCCGCCGGTGACTGCGGTCAGGATCCACCGCACCGAGACTGATGTCACCTTGGGATTCACCGTCAAGGTTGAAGGCAACCTCACAGTAAAATTTGACCTCACCCTGGATAAGATGACGTTCTATCGGATGGCCACCGCCCGGACGGATGTGGACGGGATGTTGAAAAGATTGCAGGTGGCCAGGGAGCACGAGCCCTTGATCTTGTCCGTAGAGTACCGCTACGACGAGCACTACTGCTTTGTCGACCTCGCGCTGGATCTGCGGCCGGCCATCCTGGCCAGGGAAGAAGCGATGAGAGAGGCGGCTGCTCAATTTGTTCCAAGCCCTCCAACGGGACGGGAGGCGTCTCCTCAGGGTGAGCCGCCCGAGGGAAAGAATAAATAGCCTCACACCCCGCGGGGTGGCAAGAACCCGAAGGGACATCTGGCAATCATCAGCTCTTTGCGTGAAGGTGACATGCACCGAGGGTGATCTTTAATTTGCGGGGGGCTGTCATGTGGGAGCATCCGGTCCCGACTGTGGACGTTATTATCAAGATGGGCGGGGAGTGGTTCTGATCCGGAGGAAAAATCCCCCGCCGGGCTGGGCCCTTCCAGGCGGATTTGTGGAAATCGGGGAGAGTCTGGAGGAGGCCGCTGTCAGGGAGGCCGCCGAGGAAACCGGCTTGAAAATCCGTCTCGGGCGCCAATTCCACACCTATTCGGACCCAAAGCGGGATCGCAGACGACACACCATAACTACGGTTTTTCTCGCGGAGGGCGAGGGTGAGTTGCGCGCCGCCGACGACGCTGCCGAGGCCGGTGTATTCCTCCCTGACCAGCTTCCCTCCCCGTTGGCCTTCGACCACACCCTAATCCTGGAGCACTATTTCTCCTCCCGCTACTGAGCACAAATACACACTGTATTACGCCGGGCCTAACCGGTTGATTCACGGGAGCAATTTTCTGTTCTGGCGAGGCGTCGCCCGAAGTGAGCGCGGAGACATACTACTGTATGTCGCACAAGCGAATGAGGGCGCAACAAAGCCAGGGCAGAAAAGTGCCCCGTGAATCAGAAGCGGATGTCGACCTGGGCGCTCTCACGCAGCCGGCGGTGCCATTCCTGGTATTGTGCCTGGGTCTTTTCCTGAAGCAGTTTTTGCCGGATCGACTCCTGTACCTCCTCCAAAGGTTGCTGGCTGGCGTCATGTCTTTCTACCACCTGGACCAGGTAGAAACCGGCCTCGGTCCTGACCGGCTCGCTGACCTCGCCCTCGGTGAGAGAAAAGGCCACTTCTTCCAACTCCCGGATGAATTCCCCACGCGTGAAGAAATTGGACACGGCATCCTCTCCGACGACCGACTCCGGAGAATACTTCATGAGGAGCTCGGCAAAATCCGCTCCCTGCTGCAACTCGTCTATGAGAGCCAGGGCTTTCAGGAGGGCGGCGGATTCTTCCTCTTGGTCCGCGTCCTCCCCGACCCTGACAAGAAGATGGCGAACCCGGATCCGCTCCGGCTGGAAGTAGTCGTCCTCGTGATCCAGGTAGTAAGACTCGATCTCCTCCTTGCTCACCGTGATCCGAGTTCTGATCTCCTGGTGGACGAGTTTTGACAGTAGGATCTGCTCCGCCACCTCCTGACGGTATTTGTCCCACTCCAGGTCTTCTTCCCTGAGGGCCTGCCTCAGCATCTTCTCGTCGAAGTTATTGGCGTCCTTGACATCGGCAATGAAGGCTTCCACCTCCCGCTCCGGAACCTTGATACCCAGTTCCTGCGCCCGCTGGACTTGAAGTTCCTTGAGGATCATTTCGTCCAAAACGGAACGGAGGGCCTCCCTCCGGATCCGCCGCCGATCCTTCGAGGGCGCGCTGAGAAGCCTTTTCTCGAGGAGAGGCCGGCCGGCCTTTTGCAGCTCCAAAAGAGTGATGACCTTGCCGTTCACAGAGGCTGCAATACCGTCTATGTGAGCGGGAAAGACGGGCGCCACAGACAGGATCAACATAAGCGCTGCGCACGGCATCAGACTCCGTTGAACAATTAGCATGTGGTCAAATCCTCATCTGGTTAACCCGGATTAAGGTATCACCTTGGGGTTGTAGCGAATGACTGCCTGCGCTCGCAGAGACTTGAGCCACTGTTGAAACACCCGCTCCTTCTTCTCTGCCAGGAGGCGGTGGCGGACCTTCTGACGGACCTCGTCCTCGGTTTGTTGGCGCGTCGGCAACCGGTCGGAGACCAGGAAGATATGATGTCCATAGGTGGTCTCGATGACGGTGCTCACTTTTCCGACCGGGAGCGTAAAGACGACAGCATCAAACTCCTGAGGCATCTGGCCCCGGGAAAAGTACCCCAAGTCACCCCCTCCTTCGGCATCGGGGCTCAGCGACACTTCCCGCGCTACCTCGGCGAAGTCCTCGCCGTTCAGGATGCGGCGCCTGGCCTGAAGGGCCTCCTCTTTGGTTTGCACCAGCAGGTGTGAAGCCCGGACCTGCTCCGGAATAACGCTGTGGTCTCGGTGCCGCCGAATATAGTTCTCCACCTCACGGTCCGAGACCGTCACCCCATTAAAGACGGCCTCTTTTTGAAGCTTCTCCAAGGTCAGGTCACGGGTCACGGTTTGCCGCCACTGCTCCGTGCTCAAGCCCGCTTCCACCAGAACCTCGGCGAACTCATTTTCATGAAGCTCCCCTTT
>JAUVQV010000133.1 GCA_030597995.1 Candidatus Rokuibacteriota bacterium | reverse complement strand
GCCTCTTCCAGGATTTCACACCCAAGTTTGCCAAGCGCTATGCAGAGCTGGGAAAAGAGGCCGGGCTCGCGGTACGCAGGTTCTGTGGCGATGTGAGAGGAGGGAAATTTCCCGATGAGAAGCACTCCTTCGCCTAAGCTCATCCGGACCGTACGTGAAATGCGGTCTTTCAGCGCGGAGGCGAGAAAGAAAAAAAAGAAGATCGGCCTGGTGCCGACAATGGGCACCCTGCACCGGGGACACCTCGAGCTGGTCCGTGCAGCGAAGAGGCGTTCGGACGTCATCGTGGTCAGCATCTTTGTCAATCCCATCCAGTTCGGTCCCCGGGAGGATCTGAATGACTATCCCCGGGACCTGGAGGGAGATCTGGAGGAGCTTCGCAAGGTAGGGGTCTCGGCGGTCTTCGCACCTGAGGTCCGTGAAATGTTTCCTGCCGACTACCGCACGTACGTCAATGTTGAGGACCTCTCCAAACGGCTCTGCGGGCGCAGCCGCCCCACCCATTTCCGGGGAGTCGCCACGGTGGTCCTGAAGCTCTTCAACATTGTGACTCCCCAGGTCGCGGTGTTCAGCCGCAAGGACTACCAGCAGCTGGTAATCATCCGGAAAATGGTGCGGGATTTGAACCTCGATCTGCAGTTGGTGGAGGGTTCCACAGTCCGGGACCGCGACGGCTTGGCGCTCAGCTCCCGGCACAGAAAGCTCACTCCCGAGCAACGGCCGGCGGCCCTTACCTTGCGCCAGGCCCTGCTGGTTGCTGAGAAATTGATCACCAAGGGAGAGAGGTCCGCGGCCAAGGTCATCTCGAACATGAGAGAGGTTGTGCGCTCCCAGCCGGGCACCGAGATTGAGTACATTGCCGTCTGTAATCCGGAGACGTTGGCCGATCTCGAGGCGGTGGAAGCCAAGACCCTCGTCGCCCTGGCGGTCCGAGTGGATGAAGTTCGGCTGATTGACAACCTCTTCATCGACCTCGTGGCCCTCCAGAAAAAGAAAAAATCGGCCTCCAGATGAAGAGGATCATGCTCAAGGCGAAAATCCACCGTGCCCGGGTGACGGACCGGAGCGTGGAGTACGAGGGCTCCATTACCATCGACGGCGCACTGTTGCGGGCGGTGGGGATTCGGACCCACGAGCAGGTCCAAATCTACGATATCTCCAACGGAGCACGGTTTCTGACCTACGCCATAGAGGGAGAGACCGGCACGGGGGTGATCTGCGTCAATGGGGCGGCGGCCCGCCTGGTGGATGTTGGAGACTACATCATCATCGCCAACTACGGCCTCTTCGGGGACGAGGAGTTGGAGGGTTTCAAACCCTCGCTCGTAATGGTTGATGAAAAAAATCAGATTACCGAGCGTTCGTAACTCGTGCCCGGTGCGCACACCCGTCTCCCCGTGCGGCGTCGAGGATAAAAAAGCCTGTTTCCACAATAAGTTAGTATGTGCTTCGAGCGATCCGGAGGGGTCCGCAGACGGATAAATTTTCCTTGACAGCCCCCCTTTCTTGCAATACACTCCGCCTGGGTGGGATAAAGTGGGATAGGGTGGGATCAAATCCCTGGAAGGCGGGGGCATGTTCAAGGGGCGTTATTCTCATACAATCGATTCCAAGGGACGCCTGAGCGTCCCGTCTAAGTTTCGCGAAGTCCTTGCCGATTATCAGGAAGAAGTCCTTGTCTTGACGAACTTCGACACCTGCCTGGTGGGATTCCCACAGGAGGAGTGGCAGCTTCTGGAAGAGAAGATCCGGGTCCAGTCCATGTTTTCCACCATGCTGCGACAGGACATGCGGGCTTTCGTCCGTTACTTCTTCTCCGGGGCGTCGGAGTGCCCGATAGACCGGCAGGGGAGGGTCCTGTTACCACCCAATCTGCGCGAGTTCGCCGGCTTGAAAAAAGAGGTGGTGCTGCTCGGGCTGGCCAACCGCATTGAAATATGGAGCAAGGCGCGATGGGATGCCTTCCTGTCGGAATCGAGAGAAAACTTCGAGACCATGGCCGGCAAGCTCTCCGAACTCGGGCTGTGATCGGGCCGGGTCGTGGGCCGGGACACCCGTGGGAGGAAGCGGTGGCGGCGGACATGGTGGAAAGGCCATCTCGGGAACCTGTGATCCATGATCCTGCAATGGTGAGGGAAGTCCTGACGTACCTGGAGTGCGGGCCAGGAAAGACCTTTGTCGATGCTACAGTCGGGGCAGGGGGGCACGCGGCGGCCATCCTGGCGGCCACTTCCCCGGACGGCTTTCTGGTCGGTATCGACCGGGACCGTGAGGTCTTGGAGATGGCCAGACGGCGGCTGCACACATTTCGGGGGCGTTTTGTCGTCGCCCACGGTAATTTCAGCGCCCTGACAGAGATCCTGGCCGGGCTGGGGATCGACAAGGTGGACGGTCTCCTGCTGGACCTGGGGGTTTCCTCCTGGCAGCTGGATCGGCCGGAGCGGGGATTCAGTTTTCGCACCGCTGCGCCGCTCGATATGCGGATGGATCCCGGGGAGGGCCGGACGGCGGCCGATCTGATCCGGGAGTGTTCTGAAGAAGAACTGGCCGGGATTATCCGAGAATTCGGGGAGGAGCGGCGGGGGCGCATGATTGCCCGGGCCATACTCCGGGAGGTCTCGGGTTCCCGGATGCCGACCACGGTCCGCCTGGCGGAGATAGTGGCCGCGAGCGTCGGCGGGCGCCCGCGGGGTCGAAGATTCGTTCACCCCGCCACCAGGACCTTCCAGGCCCTGCGGATCGCGGTGAACGGGGAGTTGAATTCCCTGGGAGAAGTCCTGCGCCAGGTTCCGGACGTTCTCGCGCCGGGAGGCCGCTGCTGCTGCCTCTCTTACCATTCCCTTGAAGATCGAATGGTCAAGAACGCCTTCCGTGACATGGCGGGCCGCGGGACGCAGCGCAGGACTCCGGTCCTGGAAGTCCTGACCAAAAAGCCGCTGCGTCCCGGCCAGGATGAGGTATTGAGGAATCCCAGGTCGAGAGCGGCTCGCCTCCGGGCAGCGCGCCGGAAAGAGGGGGGATAACATGTCACGGGTCCTGCCGCGTGAATGGTACGGTGCTTCCATCAGGAATTACACCGTCCGGCGGGAGAGAGCACGCTTCCGAGGCCGCTCCGCCCTGGGATATCTCGGGGTGGCGGCGATCTTGCTGTTGGCCCTCCTCTTGTATTTCTGGCCGGGAATACAGGTGATCAGCATCGGCTACGAGATCGATCAGCTGCAAAAAGACTATCGAAGCCTCATGGCCGAGAAACAGCTTCTTGAGGTGGAGCTGGCAAGTCTCCAGAACCTCCGGCTCGTCGAGCGGGTAGCCGTTGAGAAATTGGGTCTGGCTTTCCCGGACCCCGGCCAGGTGGTGGTGGTCGTGGAACCTGCACCGCCGAAGTTGGATCCGGTCGTGGCGGAGCCGCCCCGGGAAAAACCTCCCCGCATGGCGGGAGAACGTTTGCTGGTCTTGCTGCGCAAGATGACAAAAACGATGTGAGGCGGCGGCATGCTCCTTCTCCTTAATGAAGGTGCCGCCGCGGGAGTTCAGAGCGGATCATGAAGATACCATGAAAAAGACTGCCGGCCGCCAGGTAAGGAGAAGGATCTTCGGGGTGGTAATTTGCCTCGCTTTGGCCTGTGGGGCAATCACGACCCGCTTCTTTTACCTCCAGGTAATCGACCATCAGCGTCTCACCTCGCGGGCCGCCTCCCAGATTTACGAGGAGGTTCATTTCACCCCCAAACGCGGCGACATATCCGACCGCCATGGTCGCAAACTGGCCGTAGACGTGGAGGTGAATTCCATTTTCGGCGTCCCCTCGAAAGTGAAGAACCCGCGCCGGGCGGCCAAGGCGTTGTCCCGTGCCACCGGGGTCAGGGAGAGCCAATTTCTCCGCGCACTCCGAAAAGAACGGGGTTTTGTCTGGCTCCGGAGACAGGTGGTCCCCTCCGTGACCGAGGAGATCCGGAACCTGGGGTTTCCGGGAATAGGATTCATCAAGGAGAACCGGCGCTATTATCCCCACCGGGAACTGGCGGCACAGGTTCTGGGCCTGGCCGGTGTCGACAATCAGGGGCTGGAGGGCGTGGAGCTCTATCATGACGCCCACCTGTGGAGAGACGCGGTGTGGCTTGTGGTCGAGAGGGACGCGCGTGGGAACGACATTCTGGTTACCGGCCCGCCGGTGGAGACTCTCCGGAAGGGGAAGGAAATCCGCCTTACCCTCGACGAGGTCATCCAGTTCACCGCTCAGGAGGAATTGGCGCGCGGGGTGAAGGAATCCGGCGGCCGGGGGGGGGCGGTCGTGGTCCTGGATCCCCGGACCGGTGAGATCCTGGCCATGGCGAATGTGCCCTATTTCAACCCCAATGACTTTCAGAGCTTTGGCCCGAAATATTTCCGGAACCGGTCGATCAGCGACCTCGTCGAGCCCGGCTCCATATTCAAGAGCTTCCTGCTGGCTTCGGCT
>JAUVQV010000030.1 GCA_030597995.1 Candidatus Rokuibacteriota bacterium | reverse complement strand
GGTGTGATCCGAAAGGCGGTCCGCCGAGGGGCCTATCGCCGGTTGGAGGTTTCATTCGATGCCAGCCTAGGGCAACTTTGCCCGAGAGATTCCATTGCCGTTGACGGGGTATGTCTGACGGCTGCAGAGGTCAATAAGGGTTTTTTTTCTTCTGATATTTTAAGCGAAACGCAGCGCAGGACAACTTTGGGTAGTGTAAAGGCGGGAGATCAAGTGAATCTGGAGCGGCCTGTTTCGGCATCTGATCCTCTGGGGGGACACATCGTTCTCGGTCATGTGGACGGATTGGGAAGGATTTGCCGACGGCAGGCGGGAAGCGGCGGCCTGGAGATGGGTATCCAGGCGCCAATAAATATCATAGAATTACTTGTTCTCAAAGGTTCGATAGCCGTCGACGGCATCAGCCTCACCGTGGGAGACATTGCCGGGGATGTTTTCCGGATTTTTCTGATCCCGGAAACTCAGTCCCGCACGACCCTGGCCAGGAAAAAGGCAGGCCAGGGTGTAAATTTGGAAGCCGACTATCTCGCCAAACTGGTGAAGAAATTCACCGCGGAAAGAAGTGGGGAGAGAACGGGGATGTTTTCACGCGCCAGGGGAGAGGATTAACTCTCCCTCTGGAACTCTTTCCGGACAAGGATAAAGAGGACATGTCAATAGCCGCTGTTGAAGAAATGATTGAAGACATTCGCCAGGGAAGGATGGTCATCCTGACCGACGATGCCGATCGGGAAAACGAAGGGGACCTGACTATGGCGGCCGAGAAGGTGACCCCGGAAGCCATCAACTTCATGGCCAAGCACGGACGGGGGCTGATTTGCCTTTCTCTGGAAGAAGAAAAGGTCAAACAACTGGGGCTCCCCCCCATGGTCAACGACAATACCGCTCACTACGGCACCGCTTTCACGGTGTCTATCGAGGCCCGGCGAGGTGTGACAACCGGAATCTCCGCCGCCGACCGGGCCACCACCACCTTGGCTGCGATCGACCCCGGCTGCCGCCCTGAAGACCTGGTCCGGCCGGGACACATCTTCCCCCTCAAGGCTGCCCCTGGAGGGGTTCTCAAGAGGGCAGGGCAAACGGAAGGCTCGGTGGACTTGGCGCGTCTGTCTGGTCTCATTCCGGCCGGCGTAATCTGTGAAATCATGAATGATGACGGCAGCATGGCCCGCCTGCCGGATCTGAAGCGCTTCGCCCGGAAACACGGGCTCAAGATCGGCACTATCTCAGATCTAATCAAGTACCGGATGCGGAATGAATCGCTCATCCGCCGGGCCGCCGAAACGACCATTCCGACCAGCCAGTTTGGGGAATTCCGGGCCATCATCTACGAGAATGACGTTGATATCTGCCAGCATTTGGCGATGGTGAAGGGCTCCTTCGGAGCGAGAGACCGTGTTCTGGTCAGGGTGCACTCTGAATGTCTGACCGGCGATGTCTTCGGATCACACCGCTGCGACTGCGGGGAGCAGTTGCATCACGCCCTTGCGATGATACACCGTGAGAAGCGTGGAGTCCTCCTCTATATGCGGCAGGAAGGGCGTGGGATCGGACTCCTCAATAAGCTCCGGGCCTACGAACTTCAGGACCGGGGGCTGGATACTGTCCAGGCCAACGTCGAACTCGGTTTCAAGCCCGATCTTCGTGACTACGGGATCGGTGCCCAAATCCTCGTCGACCTCGGCCTACACCAACTCCGGTTGATGACCAACAATCCCAAAAAGATCGTTGGTATCGAAGGGTATCAATTGAGTGTGGTGGAGAGAGTCCCCATAGAAATCCATCCCCGCCGGAAAAACAGGAACTACCTCCGCACCAAGAAGTCGAAAATGGGGCACTTGATCCGAAATATTTAGTGGTAACGCTGCAGGATTTAGCCTGGGCAAAAAGAAAGGAGCCTCCCATGGGTAGGGTTTTCGAAGGGCAAATTACAGGACGGGGGATGCGTGTGGGGATCATCGTCTCGCGTTTTAATGATTTTATCACCAGCCGGCTTTTGGACGGAGCTCGCGACGCACTCCTACGAAATGGCGTCCTCGAAAAAGACATCGATGTCGCTTGGGTGCCGGGGGCATTTGAAATCCCGTTTGCCACACACAGGATGCAGCGGAGCAAGAGGTATCGGGTGATAATCTGTCTCGGTGCCATCATACGGGGTGCCACCCCACACTTCGAGTATCTGTCGGCCGAGGTGATCAAGGGACTGGCTCAGATCGGTCTTGAAGGACCCTCTCCCGTGATTAACGGTACGATAGTGGCGGACACCGTGGAGCAGGCCCTGGAGAGGGCGGGGGCGAAAGCCGGAAACAAAGGCTTTACCGCAGCACAAAATGCTCTTGAAATGGCAGACTTGGCGGGGAAACTCTCCGTCAAATAACGCGCCCTCGCTATGAGCTGGAGGCGAAAGTCTCGGGAACTTGCGCTCCAGATTCTCTACCAGAACGATACCGCCCCTCGGCCTCTGGAGGAGCTTCTGGATTCTTTTTGGCAGTCCCGAAAGCACCCCCCCCCCGAGGTGCAGCGCTTCGCCGAATCTCTGGCCCTTGGAGCCCTCAAGCACCTGGACGCAATAGACGCCCTTACCAGAAAGTATTCCGACCACTGGGTCCTGGAAAGGATGGCAGTGGTGGACAGAAACATCATCCGGATTGCCATTTATGAATTCCTCTACCAGCCTGACATCCCCGCCAAGGTGACTATCAACGAGTCCGTTGAGATGGCAAAGAAGTTCAGTACCGAAGGTTCAGGAGCATTCGTCAACGGTATTTTGGATAGCGTGTACCGAGAGCGAATAATGAGCCCTCAGGGTGACGGGTCCCGCGGCTGATAATTGTGGAAACCCTTCTCTCGGGGCAGCTGAAAAACGGGGGTGTCTTCCTTGTTGGAGGGAGGAAGGAGCTGGTACGCCTTTTCGGCATGCCGCTCCCGAAATTGCCTCCGGGGCAGGCGGTACCGGGTCAGGGAGAGCGGATCTTTGTCGAATCAAAACCTGAGCTCCGTGAGAATTTCAGACGTCATCTGCAATACCTCACTCACACGGTAGGACAGGAGGGCGGTTTTCCGGGTGGCGGGGACGGCATCGTGACTGATCAGGTCGAAAAAGACTACGCAGAACTCCTCTTCGAAATTCTCCGCCATGTAGTCATCTCCGACCGCCGCCAGGGTCTGCTCAACCTGTTTTGGCTGATGCACTCCCGGGAGATCGCCGAGACGATAGATGTCTATTTCTCCAATTCCCCCAAGTTGAGCCACCTCCGTTATCAAATCCACCCCCTCCTTTCAGGGCTTTTTCATAGGTTGGAAGAAAGGGTCTTTTCGAGTTTCAACCGCCCTCAGGAAAAGATGGTACGTTTCCAGCTCGGCTCTTCTTACAATGCGAGCCTAATACATTCCATTATGGATGACCAACTTCCCCTCACTGAAAATGATCCGAATCTGTTCGATCCCCACCGTATCCTGATCCCGGAAAACCGCCGCTTTCGCCTTTCCGCAGAGGCCTTCGAGGAGATACACGACATTCTTCGCACCCAGCTGGAAAAGGGAGTAGAGAGCGGTGACCAGAATTTGCGCAAACTCCTGAAGGAAGTCTCTCCGGGTGACATGCCGGGAACCGGTGGCGACAGCAGCCGTCTGGACAGGTATCTCTATCAGGAGCCGGTGCGGCAGTATCTGCTTCACGACTTTGATGAAGTGGGCCGCCTGATGACCCGGAGCAAAATCCTGAAGAAGGAGAAACGTCGCTACGGCACATGGGGTGAATTTCTTCAGCTGTATTTTGATGTGGTCACGTGCCTGCGCCGGATGGAGGCAATCAGCTATTTGCGGCGGGGGCTTTCTCTGACTGCCAAGGGATTGGATGATCAGGAAACCCGGGAAAAATTCCTTGAGGGCAGACTCTATCGTTTCTCGCGGCGTACACGGATAGTGAGCGGCATCCGCACCGTCACGGTTCTCTTTGCCGACCTCAGAGATTTCACCAGGGTCTCGGAGGGAGCGATTTCGGAAAAGGATCTTACGGCGGAAATCTACAGCATCTTCGACCCGGCGACTGTCATTATCAGCAGGTTCGGCGGCCACCTCGACAAGTTCCTGGGAGACGGCTTCATGGCGACCTTCGGCGCCTACCGTCGCTCCGGGGAAGAGGCGCTCTCTGCGGTCCGAGCCGCGGTTGCTATCCAGCAAATTCTCGGCCGGTTGCGGAAGATGAAGCGGACCGACTTCGAGATGGGGGTCAGCCTTCACACCGGCCGCGTTTCAATCGCTCAGTTCCTGAGAGGTCCCGACCTTGAAGAGACCACCGTCATCGGTCGCCAGGTGAATATTGCGGGGAGGCTCTCCTCGTCCAAGGGGGCGCAATTGGACATTTCAGTGGAAGAACATCGTCAAAGGCAGGATGCGGTTAAAGCGGCAGGTGCCGAGTCCCGAACTCGCTCCGCCGGTGGTGTGACCATCGACCCTGACGGCAACCTCTTAAACACGGGAATAGCAGTGAGCAGGAATCTCCTTGATGAATTACAAAAGACAGCGAAATTGGAGGGCTACCGTCAGGGGGATGAATCCGGTTTTGCTTTTTTCGACGGCAAATTAAACCTGTGGTTGAAATTCAAGTACTTGGGAGAAGCCCGATTCAAGGGACTTGAGGGTTCGGTTTCAATTTTCAGCCTCATCACCACTCCACTGGGCAACTAGTCCGCACGGTTCGTGAAGTTGTGTGCAAGTTTTTCATCATAATGTGTCGCAGCCGGAGGATTATTCTTTTCCTGCATTGCAATTATGAGCGTGCAGGGACACTCGAGAGAGGGGTTGGATCATGAAGAAACTGTGGGCTCCTTGGCGCATGGAGTACATCAGGTCCGTGAAAAAAAATGGTTGTTTCCTCTGCCGATCATGGCGGGGAAAGAAAGACGAAGAGCACTTCGTCCTCTGGCGCAATCCCCGCATTATGGTGGTTATGAACATTTACCCTTACAATAATGGACATCTCCTGGTGGCACCGGGGGCTCACCGGGGAAATTTTCAACGACTTTCGCCCGAGCTCTTGAGTGAGATTATGTGTGCTACCCAGCTCTCGCTGCGGGCGCTGCGGAAAACCTGCTCCCCACAGGGTTTCAATGTCGGGTTCAACCTCGGAGAGGTGGCCGGAGCCGGCCTGGCAGAGCACCTGCACCTTCATATCGTTCCTCGCTGGAGCGGCGATACCAGCTATCTACCTCTTTTAAGCGAGGTTAAAGTTATCTCCCAGCACCTGAGAGATACCTACAACGAGTTGAAACCGCACTTCCGGTGACCTCGGGATACAAGTTCATGGAAATCCCCCCTGGAAAACCCAGGGAACATACATTCGGCTTGGTAACATTCCTGGGCCGTACAAACGTTGGCAAGTCCTCCATCATCAATCGCCTCTTGGGACAAAAGCTGGCCATCGTCTCGAGTAAACCTCAGACGACCCGCCGCCGAATCAGGGGAATCCTCACCCTTCCGGAATCGCAGATGATACTCGTGGACACTCCCGGGTTGCATCAGGGTCAGAAACCGGTCAACTTGAGTCTGCAGCGAGAGGCTCGTCAGGAAGTTGCGGGAGCGGACCTGATCCTGGCAGTTACCGACCCTGTTGGAACGAACCATAAGGTAGAAGAAGATATCCTGCGTGAAATCGTCCGTCACTCGGGTCGTCCGGCGCTGCTGGCGGTCAACAAGATCGATCTGGTCCGCCGGAGGAAACTGTCGCTGATGCTGGAGCACTTAGGCGAAGAGAGGGTCTTTCGGGGTGTTTTGGGCATTTCTGCCCGGTCCGGAAAAAACTTTCCGGAATTGATGCGTTCCATGTCGTGCTTTTTATCACCAGGGCCGCCACAATATCCCCGGGATATCGTCTCAGATCAGCCGGAACGTGATTTTTTCGCGGAAATAGTGCGTGAAAAGATCTTCCATTACACTCACCAGGAACTCCCATACTCCGCGGCTGTAGTCGTAGATGAAGTCCGGGAAGAGCGCGGGCACGGCACCTATCGCATTCAGGCCACGGTCTACGTCGAGAGAGAGTCACAGAAGGGTATTCTCATCGGCAGGGGTGGCTCGGGACTGCGGCGAATCGGTGAGGCCGCCCGGAGAGAAATAGAGGAATTTACAGGTTCCCGCGTCTTTATCGGCCTCTGGGTGAAGGTACGCAGAGACTGGACTAGAAACGGGAAATCACTCCGAGAGTTCGGCTTTGCCTAGTCATTCAGCCGATGCCCATACTGCGTGACAGGGCAATTCTCCTCAGATGTTCCCCCCGGGGGGAGGAAAGCAGATTTCTGACATTTCTCACGATGAAGAGAGGAAAGGCGCGACTCTTCTACCGCAAATTTCCCCGCCGGGCGCGCACGGAATTTCTGGAGCCTCTCCAGTCAGGCGAGCTCCTCTATTCCCCGGCTACAGAAAGCGGCCCCGGACGCCTCCATTCCTTTCACTGCGATCGCGTCTGGGGAGGAGTCCGGGGGAGTTTTGAGCGGCTGGTCCAGGCCATCTACTTCGCGGAGTTGAACGATCTGATCTCGCGGGAAGGGGATGCCATGCCGGAAGTATTTGAACTGTTGCTCAGTTTTCTCAATCACCTGGAGATATGTGCTGACCCGGAGGCCCTGCGTGCCAGTTTTGAGCTCCGGCTTCTTCAGAAAAGCGGGTTTTCCACTAGCTTGGAACACTGTTTTCTCTGCCGGACGGCCATCCAGCCCGCTGAGGCCTCTTTCTCTCTCAGTGGTGGGGTACTTTGCCGGGAATGTCAGAGGAGAAGGGACGAGACAACCTTTCCCATCTCGGCCGGGGCACTGAGTTTCATGAGAAAATCAATCACATTGCCCGAGAATCGGGTTCGAAGATTGCGGATCGATCAGTCACTTTTGGAAGAGGTATTGAAGATGCTCGATATGATTTTCGAGGAAGTCCTTGAACTGCGCCCGCAGTCCGCGGATTTTCAGAAAAAAATCCGGGCCGCATACCGTCCCGAAAAATCCGGGTCGAAACCTCTGAGAGGCCGCAGAAACCACCCCGGAAAAGGAAGACTACACCCGCGGTGAACGCGCGGTTTTTGACAAACCGCTCCTTATCGAGTTAATATAAATTGTAGTGTTATAATTAATAGTTGACACTGTAACAAAAGGAGACAACGACCTTGTCGCTTTCCGGAAGGATCTGGGGCCACATCAAGGAGCGGACGCGCAATCATTTCCTCACCGGGCTTCTGGTCATCGTGCCCCTAGCCCTTACCTATTACGTCGTTTCCAAAATCGTAGTATTCATGGATAGGATCCTGGCTTTTGTTCCGAAAAAGTTCCTCCCCGATACGTATCTCCCCTTTCACATCCCCGGTCTCGGGGTGATAGTCACCCTCATTATTATCCAGGCGGTGGGTTTGTTGAGCGCCAACCTCCTCGGCCGCAGGGTCGTAAAGACCTACGAGATCATCCTGGAGAAGATTCCGCTGGTCCGGGGCATATACGTGGCGGTGAAGCAGCTTCTGGAACAGATTCTCTCCTCCCGTGCCGACCGCTTTCGTCAGGTCGTCCTGATAGAGTATCCGCGGAGAGGTATTTACAGCATCGGTCTCGTGACGGGGGAATGCAGAGGTGAAGTGCAGGGGAAGGTGCCGAAAAAGGTTTTGAATATATTCATTCCGACTACGCCGAACCCGACGTCGGGCTACTACCTTGTCATTCCCGAGGTGGTCGTTATTCGACTCTGCTTTTCTGTTGTGGTGGCTTTTTTGGTGTTGTTGTGGGGGGGGTTGTTGTGGGTTGT
>JAUVQV010000083.1 GCA_030597995.1 Candidatus Rokuibacteriota bacterium | reverse complement strand
TCAGGTTCCTCGCGCACAACGGTGAGATCAACACCCTCCGGGTAAATGTCAACCGCATGCGGGCGCGGGATGCGGTCCTGGCCTCGGCGTTGCTGGGACCTGAACTGGAGAAGATAAAGCCGATTATCGTCGAGGGCGGAAGCGACTCCGCCATGCTGGATAATATGCTGGAGCTTTTGGTCATGGCCGGTCGCAGCCTTCCCCACGTCATGATGATGATGATCCCCGAGGCCTGGGGGACTAAATTCCATATGAGCGCCGACAAGCGGGCTTTTTACGAGTACCACGCCTCAATCATGGAGCCCTGGGACGGCCCGGCGGCGATCGCGTTTACGGACGGGCGTTACATCGGCGCCACCCTCGACCGGAACGGCCTGCGCCCGGCCCGTTACACGGTAACCCGGGAGGGGTTGGTCGTTCTGGCCTCGGAGACGGGGGTGCTGGAATTTCCCGGGGACCGGATCGTTCGCCGCGGCCGGTTGCAGCCGGGGAAGATGTTCCTGGTAGATCTCAGCCAGCACCGGATTGTCCCGGACAATGAGATCAAGGCCAAGATCTCCCGGCAGCAACCCTACCGCCACTGGGTCCAGGACAACCGGATAGAGCTGCGGGGGTTGTTCGCCCCCTCAGAGATACCGCCCGAGGACCCCAAGGTCCTGCGTCGGAAACAGCACGCCTTCGGCTACACCGAGGAGGAGCTCCAGAGAGTGATTTCCCCTATGGCCTCCCGGGGACAGGAGGCCGTCGGTTCCATGGGCAATGACGCCGCGCTGGCGGTGCTCTCCAACCGCCCGCAGCTCCTCTTCTCTTATTTCAAGCAACTCTTCGCCCAGGTCACCAACCCCGCCATCGATCCCCTGCGGGAAGAGCTCGTCATGTCTCTCCGGAGTTATATCGGGAGGCAGGAGAACCTGCTCGATGAAACCCCTGAACATTGTCGGCGGCTCATGTTGCCCCATCCGGTCCTCACCCCTGAGGACATGGAGCGCCTCCGCCGGGCCAGGCATCCGGACCTCGTAGTGAAAGAGATCGACATTCTCTATCCCTCCGGGGGAGGGGGAGAGTCCCTGGAGGCGGCGCTGAAAGGGTTATTCGAAGAGGCGGAGAAGAAAATCTCCTCCGGAACCACCGTCCTAATACTCACAGACCGGAAGCTGGACCAGGACCACTCCCCCATCCCCGCTCTTCTCGCCACGTCGGGGCTGCACCACCATCTTATTCGGCAGGGCCGGCGCACCCAGGTCGGTGTGATAGTTGAAACCGGGGAGGCACGGGAGGTCAACCACTTCGCCCTCCTCATCGGCTATGGGGCCGACGCCATCTGTCCCTCTGTCGCCTTCTCGACGGTGCGCGAGATGGCTGAAGGCGGCTATCTGGACAACCCGGTTACTCCCGAGAGCGCGCTGGACAATTACGTTACCGCCATCAAGAAGGGGTTGCTCAAGACCCTCAGCCGGATGGGCATCTCGACCATCCGCAGCTACTTCGGGGCGCAGATTTTCGAGGCTGTCGGTCTCGGCAGAGACCTGGTGGCGAGGTACTTCTGCGGGACTGCCTCCCGCATCGGGGGCATCGGGCTGGAAGAGGTCGCCGCCGAGACGAAGGCCCGTCACCGGCGGGGATTCCCTGAAACGGGCCAGCCCGAGGTCCTCCTCGACCGGGGAGGCTTCTATCACGTTCGGGACGGTGGCGAGAAACATCTCTGGACCCCGGAGACAATCGCCGGGATCCAGGAGGCTACTCGATCCGACGATTATCGGAAGTTCAGGGAATACACCCGCCTGGTGGACGACACCAGCGAGGAGCGGGCCACCCTGCGCGGTCTCTTCCGTTTCAAAAAGATGACGCCGGTAGCGCTGGAGGAAGTCGAGCCGGTGGAAGCGATTTTTCCCCGCTTTGTCTCGGCGGCGATGTCGCACGGCTCGATCAGCAAGGAAACCCATGAGACGATCGCCCTGGCCATGAACCGGCTCGGCGCCCGGAGCAATTCCGGGGAGGGGGGGGAGGACCCGGAGCGCTACCGGCCCCTTCCCAATGGCGACAGCAAGTGCTCCATGATCAAGCAGGTCGCCTCCGGCCGTTTCGGGGTGACCACGGAGTACCTGGTGAATGCCAGCGAGCTCCAGATCAAGATCGCTCAAGGTGCAAAGCCTGGCGAGGGGGGGCAGCTCCCGGGCCACAAGGTGACTCCGGAGATCGCCCGGGTCCGCCACACGACCCCGGGAGTAACACTCATCTCTCCCCCCCCGCATCATGATATCTATTCCATCGAAGACATCGCCCAGCTGATTTACGACCTCAAGTCTGTCAACCCCCGGGCGCGGGTGTCGGTCAAACTCGTCTCCGAGGTGGGGGTCGGCACCGTCGCCTCCGGGGTGGCCAAGGCCAGGGCGGACACGGTGCTGATCTCCGGTTACGACGGCGGCACCGGGGCCTCCCCTCTGACCGCCATCAAACACACCGGCCTCCCCTGGGAGCTCGGACTCGCCGAGACCCAACAGGCCCTCATCGCCAACCGGCTGCGCGACCGCATCCGGGTCCAGGTCGATGGGGGGCTCCGCACCGGTCGTGACCTCGCGATCGCGGCCCTTATGGGGGCGGAGGAATTCGGATTCGGCACTGCGGTGCTCGTCACCCTCGGGTGCGTCATGATGCGCAAATGCCACCTCAACACCTGCCCGGTGGGGGTGGCGACACAGGATCCGGCCCTCCGCGCCCGTTTCACCGGCAAGCCGGAATATGTGGAACGGTTTTTCCGCTTCATCGCTGAAGAACTGCGGGAATACATGGCCCGGATCGGTTTCAGGACTGTGGACGAAATGGTGGGACGGGTGGACGTCCTCGAAGTGGAACCGGCAATAATGAACTGGAAGGCCAAGGGGCTCGATCTCGGCCCCGTTCTCGCCCGGGACGCACCGGGAGACGAAGGGTCGCGGCGCTGCATCCGCAACCAGGAACACGAACTTGAATCGTCCCTGGACAGGGAACTGCTCCCCCTCGCCCTGCCGGCCCTCGAAAAAAAGGAGCCGGTGAAGATCGAGCGGTCCATCCGGAACGTCCACCGGACCATAGGAGCTATGCTGAGCGGCGAGATCGTGCGGCGTCACGGGGCGCGGGGATTGCCCGATGGAACTGTCGAGTTGAACCTCACCGGTTCCGCCGGCCAGAGCCTCGGGGCCTGGCTGGCCCCGGGAGTGACGGTCCGGGTGGAGGGGGATGCCAATGATTACCTCGGAAAGGGGATGTCGGGGGGGAGAATTGTCCTTGTGCCTCCGGTCAATTCCGGATTCGCCCCCTATGAAAATATCATCGCCGGGAATGTCGTCCTCTACGGGGCGACGGGAGGTGAGATTTACCTCTATGGAACGGTCGGCGAACGTTTTGCGATCCGCAACAGCGGGGCGATCGCGGTGGTCGAGGGGGTCGGTGACCACGGCTGTGAGTACATGACCGGTGGGGTGGTGGTGGTCCTCGGTCCTACCGGCAACAACTTCGCCGCCGGCATGAGCGGGGGGATCGCCTACGTCTACGACGACACCGAACTCTTTGACACCCGCTGCAACCTCGACATGGTGGACCTGGAAAGTGTGTGGTCGGAAAACGACAAGCGGCAGTTGCGGGGCATGATCGAGGGCCATTTCTCCTTCACCGGGAGTGTGAAGGCAAAGATGATCCTGGACAACTGGGAGGCGCATTATCCGCTCTTTGTGAAGGTGATGCCGATCGATTATAAACGGGTCCTGGAGAGGATGCGCCTGGAGGAGGACATCGACCGGGAGACCGTATCCGCCACCGAGGAGGTCTTCTAAATCAGCTATCAGCTTTCGGCTGTCAGCTGGGAGTAATGAGAAGCAATTAGAACATATGAGATGAAGGATTTCAGAAAATTAAAAGTTTGGGAGAAGAGTCACAGGCTGACTTTGGTTCTGTATAAAACTACTAAGGCCTTTCCTAAGGATGAATTGTACGGGTTAACGAGCCAGATTCGACGCGCGAGCACTTCGATAGCTGCTAATATTGCAGAGGGTTGTGGCAGAAATGGAGATCCTGAATTTGCACGTTTTCTTCAGATCTCCATGGGCTCAGCAAGTGAACTGGAATACCACCTCTTGCTCGCTCATGATTTAGGATATTTAAACAACTCTGACCTTGGGCAACTTGACAAAACAGTGAAAGATGTCAAACAAATGCTGGGTGCTTTTCTGAGAAAGCTGAGAGCTGAACGCTGACAGCTGAAAGCCGATTTAATGGGCAAGCCGACGGGTTTTCTAGAGTTCGAGAGAAAGGATCCGCCGAAGCGGCCTCTGCGTGAGCGGATTCAGGACTATAAAGAGATCGCACAGCCTCTGGCCCTCGATGAACTCGAACGGCAGTCCGCGCGCTGCATGGATTGCGGCATCCCTTATTGTCACGCTCACGGCTGCCCACTCCGGAACCTGGTACCGGACTGGAATGAGGCGGTCTGCAGCGGGCACTGGCGCAAGGCCCTGGATTTCCTCCACGCCACCAACAACCTTCCCGAGATCACCGGCCGGGTCTGTCCGGCCCCATGCGAGACCTCCTGCACCCTTTCGATCAACCAGCTGCCGGTTACCATTCGGCAGGTCGAGTTGCAGATCGTTGAGCGGGGGTGGCAGGAGGGATGGATCCGGCCTCAGCCGGCACCTTACAGGAGCGGCAAGAGGGTGGCGGTCATCGGCTCGGGACCGGCCGGACTCGCGGCCGCACAACAGCTCGCTCGTCGCGGTCATCAGGTGGTAGTGTACGAGAGGGCCGACCGGGTAGGCGGCATCCTGAGATACGGCATCCCCGATTTCAAGCTGGAGAAATGGGTGATAGACCGCCGCCTGGAACAGATGGAGGCCGAAGGTGTGGTGTTCGAGACCAAGGTTGAGGCGGGGATCGATATCTCCGCGGGCTATCTGCGACGCTCCTTCGACGCTATCGTGGTTGCCGCCGGGGCCCGGGTTCCGCGCGACCTGGACCTTCCCGGCCGTGAGCTGAGGGGCATTTCCTTTGCGATGGATTTTCTCCGCCAGCAGAACCGCCGAAACGCCGGCGATGCCATCCCGCCGGGTGAGGAGATCACCGCCTACCGGAAGAGGGTGGTAGTGATCGGCGGGGGCGATACCGGAGCGGATTGTGTGGGCACCAGCCGTCGTCAGGGAGCGGCGGAAATCCAGCAGATAGAAATCCTCGACCAGCCCCCCCCGGAGCGGGCCGCCGACAACCCCTGGCCGAACTGGCCGCACATCCTGCGGTCCTCCACCTCCCACGAGGAGGGTTGCCGGCGTTCCTGGAGCGTGTCGACCCGGGAATTCCTCGGTGACCGCGGCGTGGTGAAAAAACTCCGCGGCGTGAAAATCGCCTGGACGGACCCGGAAGGCACCGGCGTCTGCCGTCCGAGCGAACTTGCCGGCTCAGAGTTTGAACTGGAAGCGGACCTGGTACTGCTGGCGATGGGCTTCGTACACCTGGAGCACGGTCCCCTGCTGCGGGAC
>JAUVQV010000204.1 GCA_030597995.1 Candidatus Rokuibacteriota bacterium | reverse complement strand
GGGGGCAAAAAGGGACCTCAGGAAGAGGATGTGGTCGACGCTGAGTTTGAAGAGAAGTCCTGACCCTGATCAGTGGGACTTCCCCCGGGATATCTTCCGGGTGTGGTAAATCCGTTCCATTGCGGTGGCGTTGGTGCCGACGGCAAGAAGCCAGAGGCCCCAGTACATAAAGCCAAAGAAGGAGGCCGCGATCAGAATGATCATTCGTTCCGGCCTTTCCATAAGTCCCACTTCGCATTTACCGACCAGGCTCTCAGCCCTGGCGCGGGTGTAGCTCACCATGAGGGAACCGCCTAACGCAAAAAGGACGAGTATCAGGGTTGATGAGCCGGAGTAATAATAGGCCAGGCCACCGAAAGTGAAAAGCTCCGAGTAACGGTCGGTGACGGAATCGATGAAGGATCCGAACGGCGTGGCTTCCCCCGACGAGCGGGCCAGGGAGCCGTCCAGCATGTCGCTGAACCCGGAGAGTGTCAGGAGCACGCCGCCGGTTGCGAATAACCCCTGCGAAAAGGCCAGGGCAGCGAGGACACTGCAGAAGAGTCCGGCAGCGGTGAGGTGAACCGGGTTTACGTGGAGCCGGTGCAGCACGTCACTCAGAGGCCGGACAAATGTGCCAAAAGCGCTTTTATATTTTCGGCTGAGCATGGGGATCTCGTAACCGCGGGAAATTGTAGCCCAAGCCGGGTGCTTAAATCAAGTTGAACCGCATCCGTTCCGGCCGCCGGAGGTTTGACTTTTTGATACTCCCTCCCCATAATATGTCACCGTCTTTGGTCTCCGCCTCGGAAGCCAAGGCGGGATAGTAGAGCGAATCAGGAACGGAGAAAAGTGCAGGGGCGGGGATGGTAAATGTTCCTTTGTTACAGGTTTCCCTGGTGTTCTATGCCCTCGGGACCGTCCACTACCAACTCTATCTGGTCTACCATAAAGCGCTCGTCGAGAGGATGGCGACCTGGCTGGCAGCCCTGGGTTTTTTCACCCAAACTCTCTTTGTGCTCTTCCGCGGACTGGAGTCCGGCTACCTCCCGATCACGAACCTTTTCGAAGCATTGAATTTCTTTGCCTGGGCGATCGTGTTTTCCTACTTCGTAGTCATGTACAGCTTCCGCGTGAGAATTGTCGGGGCGATTGTATTCCCGATCGTCCTGCTCCTGATGGTTTTTTCCCTGACCCTGGAAAGGGAGATCGTGCCGCTCATCCCGGCCTTGCAGAGCAAATGGCTGTGGTTTCACACCACCCTGTGCTTCTTGGGAGACGCCTTTTTCGTGCTCGCATTCGCCGGGGGGGTGCTCTACCTTCTTCAAGAGAGACAGTTGAAGTCCCATGCTCCGGGGACCTTCTCGCGCCGTCTGCCTTCCCTCGATCTCTTGGATCGGTTTCACTACCGCTGCGTGACCCTCGGGTTTCCCCTGTTGACGCTGGGTATCATCACCGGCGCTATCTGGGCCGAGTATGCCTGGGGCTCCTACTGGAGTTGGGACCCGAAGGAGATCTGGTCTCTGATCACATGGCTTATCTACGCCGCTCTGGTGCATGCCCGGATTACGGTCGGGTGGCGCGGAAGGAAGGCGGCGTACCTCTCCGTTGCCGGTTTCGCGGCCGTATTGTTCACCTTCCTCGGAGTCAACCTCTTGCTGAGCGGCTTGCACACGTATAACTGAATATGGAAATCATCATCCTGGGGCTGAACCACAAGAGTGCTCCGCTCGGCATCCGCGAGAAGGTGGCCTTCCCGGAGCAGGAGATAGGGGAACCTCTCCGGGCCATCAGAGATCTTCCCGGGGTACAGGAAGGCCTTATCCTCTCGACCTGCAACCGGGTGGAGGTCTTAGTATTGGTGGATGACCGGGAGGAGGGCACCAGAGAGGTCAAGGGATTTCTTTCCCGTTACCATCAGGTAGAGGCTGCCGAGCTCGAGCCACACCTCTACCTCTACCGTGGCGGGGAGGCCGTCCGGCACCTCTTCCGGGTGGCAGCCAGCCTGGACTCCATGGTGGTCGGGGAGCCGCAGATCCTGGGACAGGTTAAAGACGCCTACCAGTGGGCCAGGGAGGCGGGATCGATGGGATTGGTGCTCGACCGGTTGCTGAAGAAGACCCTCTCGGTCGCGAAAAAGGTTCGCACCGAGACCGAGATCGCGAAAAGCGCCGTTTCCATAAGTTATGCCGCCGTGGAGCTCGCCAGGAAGATTTTCGGAGACACCGGGGACCGCACGGTGATGATCATCGGGGCTGGAGAGATGGGGGAGCTGGCCCTCCGCCACCTGATTACCGGCGGTGTCCGGGAGATCCTGGTTACAAATCGCACCTTTGAGAAGGCGGTGGAACTGGCTCGAAAGTTCGAGGGGTCGGCCGTAAAGTTCGAGGACTTATCGGATCATCTGGTTCTCACGGACATCGTCATCTCCTCCACCGGGGCCCCGCACCTGATAATCAGGGCTGAAGACGTCCGCCGGATCATGAGCCGGCGAAAGTACCAGCCGATATTTTTTATCGACATCGCCGTTCCACGCGACATCGATCCGGCGGTGAACGAGGTGGACAATGCCTACCTTTACAATATTGATGATTTGCAGGCGGTGGTCGACGCCAATCTGCAAGAGCGCAGCAAGGAAGCGGAAAAAGCCGAGGCGATGGTGGAAAAAGAGGTCGGGACTTTTCAGAAATGGGTGCATTCTCTGCAGGTGGTCCCCACCATTATTTCCCTTCGCCAGGCGATGGAAAAGATCCGGCGGGCCGAGACCGACAAGGTGTTGGGGAAACTCCTCCACCTCCCGGAGCGGGATCGAGAGCAGGTGAAGAGTCTCTCCCATGCCATTATCAACAAGGTTCTTCACCGTCCCCAAACTGTGTTAAAGGAGGCCAGCCACACCGGGGAGTCGGGATATTACCTGGAGGTGACACGGAGAATTTTCGACCTCGTGGAAACTGAGGGGGAAGGGGAGGACCGAGACCGCGATGAGCGATAGAGCGGAAAGAAAAATCCGGATCGCGACCCGGGGAAGTAAGCTTGCCCTGTGGCAGGCCAATCACGTCCGGGCGGTCTTGGAGGAAACTCATCCGGGGTTGGAAGTAGGTCTGCTCAGAATCAAAACCACCGGGGACAAGATTCTCGATGTCGCCCTGGCCAAGGTGGGTGGCAAGGGTTTGTTCGTGAAAGAGATCGAGGAGGCCCTCCTGGATGGCCG
>JAUVQV010000135.1 GCA_030597995.1 Candidatus Rokuibacteriota bacterium | reverse complement strand
CCCTCTAAGAGTGTGGTGATGATTGCTAAGACGTCAGGATCGTCGTCAACTACGAGAACCCGGTGGTGGTCACTTTTCAGATCATCTTCCACTTGTGCTGGCGGTCGTTGCCTGCCCGCCTCTCCCCATCGAGGGACCTGTCCTTTATTACCTTTTAATTATACATGTTTTGTTTATCTCGCAAATGCTTATTGTTGATTCCTTAGCGTTTCACTCACCTTTACCCTCGGATCTTTCAGGCGTTCCCGAGACCGTTTTCTAACGCACACCGCCGAGAGCTCTTTCCCTCTGATCAGGAATCCACGGCCCACCCGTATCGGCCGATGAGCTTGACAAAAATGCAGCCACCCAAATTCTCAGTCCTGTCGCCTTCGGCACTCCGGGTAACCCGCATCAGATTTTGCCGGGTTTCCCCACCTACCGGAATAACCAGTCCTCCCCCTTCGACCAGCTGTTCTACCAGTTTTTTCGGTATCTCCGGTGCGCCGGCAGTCACTATGATGGCATCGTAAGGGGCTTCCTCCTTCCACCCCAGCGTCCCGTCGGCCTGGCGTATGACTACCCTGTAGTATCCCAGCTGGTCCAGCAAATCCCGTGTCCTCTGGATAAGGGAACCTACCCTCTCAATAGAAACGACCCGATCCCCAATTTCGGCCAGTATCGCGGTCTGATAACCCGAACCGGTACCGATCTCCATGATCCGATCCTCGGTGGAAAGCCTCAGGGCCTCGGTCATCAAGGCCACCATATACGGCTGGGAGATGGTCTGGCCGCCTCCGATGGGAAGGGGATGGTCCCCATAAGCCCTCTCCCTCAAAGCCTCCTCGACAAAAAGATGGCGCGGTACGGTGGACATCGCCCGGATGACAGCAGGATCGCGGATTCCGCGTGCCACGATCTGTGTTTTGACCATTCTCTTCCGAGCGAGATGGAAATCAATCATGGGGCGAGAGAAATAAGAAAATCTCTTCCCTGCTCAGGCTTCGTCTGGTTCTCTGAAGGATTGAACGTTGGTCGGGGCGAGAGGATTTGAACCTCCGACCACCTGAACCCCATTCAGGTACGCTACCAGGCTGCGCTACGCCCCGAAAACTTGACCTGGACTCGAGAGAGCGGCAAGTGATCCATTCATCATTATCCGAGCATTTTTTCCAAGGCCACCAATTCCACTCGGATCTTTTTGAGAGCGTCGCTTACGGGAGGAGCATGAAATCCCAGTTCCATCTGCTGTGCGCTCCGTCTCACGCCCTCCTCATTAAGTCTCTTTTTGGCCCCGGCAATGGTAAACTTCTTTTTATAGAGAAGATCTTTTATCTCGATGACGGTTTCCACGTCACGCCTCTTGTATGTCCTCTGGCCGGACTTGTTCTTGACCGGTCGGAGTTGTTTGAATTCTGATTCCCAGTACCGGAGGACATATGTTTTGACACCTGTGATACGCGCCACCTCGCCGATTCTAAAAAACATTTTGTTCGGGATGCTGGCTGCGAGCCCCGATCTGGACGTATTTGTTCCCATATCTGTTATTGAGAAATCTGATGTTGCTGATTGGCGGCCTTGCGCAGGATTTGACTGGGCCTGAAGGTGACCACCCGGCGCCGTGAAATTTCTATCTCCTCGCCGGTCTTAGGATTTCTACCCTTGCGAGCCACCTTTTTGCGAACTACGAAGTTCCCGAAACCGGCCAGCTTGATTTTTCTCCCTTTTTCGAGATTTTCCTTTACGGTCTCTAGGACCACCTCCACAATGTTGGAGGTCTCTTTCTTGGAAAGACCGATTTTCTCATACAGAGCATTGACGATGTCGGCTTTTGTCATGAGACTTCCTCCTTAAATCCCTCCTCATTCTTCTCAAAGGATATGCAGTAATTTTAAGTAGTTGCGGTTTCAAAGTCAAGATAAAATTACGATTTTCTCTCTTCCTCTCTCTTCTTCGAAGCGGCCACAATTTTTTCAGTCAAATGCTCCGGGACTTCCTCATAATGAGAGAGATGCAGGGTGAATTGACCTCGACCTCCCGTCATCGAGGTGAGTTCGGTGGCATACCTGAGAGTCTCTGCTAAGGGTACTTTTGCAGCGATGATCTGCCTGCCGCCGGAGCCCTCCACGCCTGAAACTCGCCCCCGTCGGGAGTTTAGGTCGCCGATGACATCTCCGACAAATTCGTCCGGGACAGCAATTGTCATAGTCATGATAGGTTCTAAAAGCTTCGGACCGGCACCCTGCACCGCGAGTTTGAAGACCTCACGACCAGCTATCTGGAAGGCGATGTCCTTAGAGTCTACCGGATGCTCCTTGCCATCCAGGACTACCGCTTTCACATCAACGACCGGATATCCGGCAATCACCCCCTGCCCCAGAACCTGTCGGATCCCCTTTTCTATGGACGGCTGAAAGGAAGTTGAAATCGCGCCACCGAAGACTTTCCAGCCATACTCAAATCCGGATCCGCGGGAGAGCGGTTCCACCTTGAGATGAACCTCGGCAAATTGGCCCGCACCGCCGGTCTGTTTCTTGTGTCGATATTGAGTAGTGGCTGTCCGGCTGATGGTTTCACGGTAAGGGACCTTCGGCTCTTTTAGACTGACCTCTACTCCAAGACGGCTGAGGCGCTCGACCAGGATTTCGACATGCTGCTGTCCCATCGCTGAGATCAGCAATTCTCTGGTTTGAGGATCCCGTGAGATCTGGAGTGAGGCATCAGCTTCCGTCAAACGAGTCAAAACGGTGGAGAGTTTATCTTCGTCTCCCTTTGTCTTCGGCTCGATAGCCATCGACATTACCGGAGTCGGGAAGTCGATAGGTGGCAAGAGGAGCTGTTGTTTCTCGTCACAGAGTGTATCCCCCGTGAAAGTCTCTTTGAGTTTGACAACCGCGGCAAAATCTCCGGGTCCAACTTCCGGGATTGCCTTCAGGGTCTTGCCGAGAACCTGCGACAACTGGCCTATCCGCTCCCGGACTCCCCTAGTGCAGTTGTACACCTGCTCGCCTTGAAGCTTTCCCGAATACACCCTGAAAAGAGAGATTTTTCCGGTGTAGGGGTCAACGATGGTTTTGAAAACCAGGGCGGCGAATGGAGCTTCGGCCTTCGGTTCCAGCCTCTCCTCTCGCTCATCCGCCGGAGTCTTCGCAGTCACCGGGCCTCGGTCCCGCGGAGAGGGGAGGAGATCAAGGATGGAATTCGCAACCGCCGCCGTGCCCCAATTATTTACTGCGACCGTGAAAACTACCGGGACGATTTTCCCGGAGATAACTCCTGCGCGCAGGGAGGCCCGAATTTCGCCATCATCCAATGTTTGACCGTCAAGGTATTTCTCGAGGAGGGCATCGTTGCTCTCGGCGACGCTTTCCACCAAGGCCTCGCGAGCTTTTTGAGCTTCGGGATTGACTTCCGGGGGCACCTCCTCCACATCTTCCTGCCCACTCCCGTCATCCCGGAAAATACGAGCCTTCATCTGGAGCAGATCCACCACCCCGCGGAAGGATGCCTCTTTTCCGATCGGCCACTGCAGGGGCAGGGGTCGAATTCCAAAGATTTTCTCCATGTTTTCCAATACTTTTTGGAAATCCGCCCTCTCGCGATCCATTTTGTTTATGATCACCATCCTGGGCAAAGCTTCTTCATCAGCGTACTTCCAAACGTTTTCAGTCTCGAACTTGATTCCTCCCACTGCGCTCACAACCATCAACGCTCCGTCTATCACCCGGCAACCGGCTTTAGCTTCTCCGAGAAAATTAGAAAACCCGGGAGCATCAATAAGATTGATTTTTCCCCGTGCAGTCTCTATCGTAGCCAAAGCCACGCTGTGAGACATTTCCCTTTTGATCTCATCGGGGTCAAAATCCATCACCGTATTTCCCTCCCCAACGGATCCCATCCGCGACACGGCTCCGCTGAAGAAAATCAGGGCCTCGGCGAGCGAGGTCTTCCCCGCTCTTCCCCCACCAAGAACACCGATGTTGCGAATTTGATCGACCTCGTACTTTCTCATCAAACTCCTTTCATCCTCTGGCAGCTGGATCCCGGATTGCCTATTATCGCGGGAAAATCTTATAGAAAACACAGGGTCACGACTACGCCCGACCTCACCCGCGCCTGAGGTACTGTCTATAACATCCCCGGCATTTTGAGTCAAGACTCAGACTTGGAAATTCGAATTTTCACCGATTAGCATCGTTTTCTTGGCTTGAATCACCATAATATGTTATATATTATAGGTAGTTGCAAAACGGAGGAGCGGGCAGTCGATTCGCAGGAAAATTGTTCGGCTTTAACATCTAGACAGCAAAGCTAAAAAACATATGTTATTTCCTGGAAGCCGGATATGGTACGAAGGTTCCGCCAACGACCTTGCGGCCCTGACCGAAGAGATCAAAACCTCTCACTTCTCCGGTCACATCGTCCTG
>JAUVQV010000092.1 GCA_030597995.1 Candidatus Rokuibacteriota bacterium | reverse complement strand
TGACCGGGCAGGTGGGGCAGGTGACCAGGACAAAGACCTTGAGGTTGACCTCCTTTTCGATCCCCTCCGCACCGGTAAGATCTATGGCCTCGACCGGCCGACCGACCGAGAACATCACCAGGGTGCGGAGAAAGGCCCCGAATTCGTGGCCGGCGGGCAGTCCGAAGTAGCGCACCCCGGCCCGCTCCTCCCCGACCCGGCTCAGGGCGAGCGCCGGAACCCGGTGGATGCCCATCCTCGCCGCCAGCTCGTGGTCTTTTATGAAGTCCTTCTTGTCGACCTCGATCCGGCTCTCGATCCCGCTGAGCTCTTCCACGAAGGCGTCCGTCAGGCTGCACCACTCGCACTCCGCCTCCCGGGTGAAGTAGGTCACCCGGACCGGAGCCTGCATCTTTTCCAGAATCTCCCTGGTCTGCTGCCGTACCTTATCGTTGAATAACCCCATAGTTCCTCTCCTTCGTCCCCCCCGGGCCCGGGCTCCCCAGCCTCAGGATGTACTCATAGGCCGAGAGGGCAGCCTTGGCCCCGTCGCCGGCGGCGATGATGACCTGCTTGTAGGGCACCGAGGTGACGTCGCCGGCGGCGAACACTCCGGGAACGGAGGTGTGGCAACGGCAGTCGACCTCGATCTCCCCCCGCGGGTTCAGGGTCACGAACCCCCGGAAGGGCTCACTGTTCGGAACCAGCCCGATTTCCACAAAGAGGCCCTCCACGGCAATCTCTCCGGGCGTGTCGTGCCCCCCGCCTTTGACGCGGACACCGTGCACTTCGGTCTCGCCGAACACCTCGAGGACTTCGGTGCCCAGGAGCACTTCGACATTGGAAAGTTCGGCGATCTTCCGCGACAGAACCGCATCGCCGGTCAGTCGCTCTCCCCGCTCGATAAGGTCGACCTTGGGGCTGCCGCGGGCGAGGTCGATCGCGGCCTCCAGTCCGGAATTCCCCCCTCCGACCACGGCGGTCGTCTTTCCCCGGTAGAGAGGGGCGTCGCAGATGGCGCAGTAGGCTACTCCCCGTCCTATAAGACGGCTCTCGCCCGGGACGCCGAGTGTCTTCGGCCTCTTGCCGGTGGCCAGTATCAGGGCCCGGGAGGTGAACGCGCGCTCCCCGGCCCGGACCTCGAAGAGGTCCTCCTTTCTGGAGACCCCGGTCACCTGGAGATTGAGGCTGATGCCGACCGGAAAGTCGAGGACCTGCTCGTTGAACTTCTGCACCAGCTGCGGCCCCTCGACGATCCGGAAACCGAGGTAGTTCCGGATAGTCGCGGTCCAGGTCACCTGTCCCCCGACATCGCCGGTCGCGATGCCGGTGTCCAGCCCCTTCCGGATGAGGTAGATGGCGGCCGAAAGGCCGGCCGGCCCGGCGCCGAGGATGAGGACGTCATAGGTGCGGGAAGGGTCGAGGGCCTTCCGGGTGTCCACCTCCGGCAGGGCGAAACCGGTATCGAAACCGAGCTCCATTTAGAACGTTACCTTGGGAACCTCCGCTTCCCCCTCCGGGATCTCGAAATATTCGGCGGAAGAGACGTTGGCTATCCCGGCGAAAAAGCGGCCGTAGAAAGTCCGGATGAAGGTGTTGAGCAGCTGTACCGCCTCGTTGTATCGCTTCCGCTCCACCGCGATCCGGTTTTCCGTCCCCTCGAGGCTGTCCTGAAGCTTGAGGAACGACTGGTTGGCCTTCAGGTCCGGATAGGCCTCGCGCAGCAAAAGGAGTCTCGAGAGCACGGTCTCCATCTTTCCGGAGGCCCGTATCTGCTCCTTCGGCCCCTTCGCTTGAAAATACTCTGTCCTGGCCTGAGCGATGTTCTCGAAGAGCTCTTTCTCATGCGCGGCGTAGCCCTTGACCGTCTCGATCAGGTTCGGTATCAGGTCGTATCTTCGCTTGAGCTGGTTCTCAACCTGGGCCCACGAGGCCGTCACATTCTCATCCATGGCGTTCACCCTGTCGTACCCCCGCCTCAGCCAGCCGAATGCGAGGAGCACGATCAGCAGGAGAATGCCCACGACAATCAACGTTATCTTCAACCCTTTTCCCATCCCGACCTCCTTTTTATTCTGCCACCCTGTACACACATACTTATGTCGTTATGTATAACAACGAACTCTGGCTTGGATCGTTCGCGAAATCTACCGGGCGTTCTTACCTTTGAATATAGTTTCCTGTTCGGACATAGTCCCGGGTATTCGGTCGTCTACCATCCTCCACCGGCCCCACCTCCGCCGAAACCCCCGCCACCCCCGCCGCCGAATCCCCCGCCGCCGCTCCAGCCACCCCTCCGGCCGCCGCCCATCATGGACGCGAGAATGAGGAACATAAACAGACGCGGGTGCCGGATAAAGAGGTAGACCATCCCGATTGCGAACAGGATGGTGAACACAATGCTCAGCGGGCCACGGGGGCGGCGCGCGGTGCTCCGGGAGGGGAGGCCCCGTGTCGCCGGCCGCGGCAGGCGCGGGGCCCCGGTGATCTCCACTCCCGCCTCCGAGGCGATCACGCTCACCACGGCCACGGCGGCCGCGAACACCCCGTTCGAATACTCTCCCTTTCGAAAATACGGCACCAGGTAATCCCGGCCGATGCTCCCGACCCGGCTGTCCGGGAGCACACCCTCGAGGCCGTATCCGATCTCGAAGCGGTATTTCCTGTCCTGCGCCGCCACCAGGATCAGCACACCGTTGTCCTGGCCCTTCTGACCGAGCTTCCACCTGTCGTGCGCCGTGGCGAGGGCAACAGCCTCCAGCGATTCCCCTTCCAATGAGCTGATCGTAAGAACCATCACCTGTGCGGTCGTCTTCTGCTCGAGCTCCTTGAGGTATCCGTTCAAGCGCTGTTCCACCCCGTCCTCCACGATTCCCGCGAGGTCCACCACATAGTTCGGAGGACTGGGGGGGATCGGCGGCGTGACCGCGAGGGAAATCCCGGCCGAGAGGGCGCCAAGGAAGACTGCAAGGGTTGTAACTTTACATCTGAAGCTCATCAATGACCTTTCCGATCTTCTCTGCTGCGGCGTAATACTCTTCGAAGATAGTGTCGAGCTGGTTCTTGCTCGGTTTCAGCTGCCCTCTCTTGATATCGAGGACCTTTTGGAAGATGTCGGTGTTGATTCCGGTGACGGCGGCGAGCGTCGAAACCACTTCCTGTTTTCTCGCCGGCGGATCCTGCCCCAAAAGAAAGACAATGCCCCGGAAAAGCGACATGTAGCCGGCGATCGGGCTCACGATCCCCTCGGTCAGTGTCCGCCGATTCCCCTGGGAGGAAATGTAGCCCTGCCGGAGCCCGATCAGCTTGCTCTTTATCTCCCGCTCGCACTGATGCCTGAGGTCTTCCCTGCTGATCTCGACCGTCGCCAGCAGGTCTTCCCCGAACACCGTCTCGTGAATGAGTTTGAAGTCCAGAAACTCGATCGGGAAGACATCGAGGGAGCGCCTGATGTATTCCGGGGTCATGATCAGCGGTGCCGCCAGGCCGCGTCTTTTGTACTTTTTCCCGAGCGGGGCGAGAAATTCCAGGAATTTCAGGTCCATCTCCTTCAGTACGAAGACGCTGTTGATGTCGGAGGTCTTGGCGGCAAAGTCCGCGGTCACCGCGCTGCCGACAATATGAATGGAGTGGACATTGCCGGAATACCCCCCCAGGATCTCCTCCAGGAAGGGTTTTACCTTTTCCGCGACCTCAGGTGCCAGCTTCCCCAGTTGTACAGTAGACATCTTTTTATCCCTCCAGGATATTACAGATAGAAAATCATTCCCCCTCGTGCCGCTGCACGGCCGGCTCCCGGGCCGGGCGACCACCGGACCCGGAGAGTTCCTTTTCACTCTCAGGCCACCCCCGGTGCAGGCTACTGGAGTAGGATCGCGAAAGTCTGACTGAGAACCTCAGTGCCGCTGGTGGTGGTTGCCAAAAAAGACAGGGTTCCCCGGCCGGTGGCGAACCGTCGGGTCTGGAAGTAGACACCGAGGATATCTATGCCGCCGCCGGGGGGAATGGGATCAGTGGGGCCTCCGGTGACAAATGTCGGCGCCTGTGTGAAGCCGGTGTCGGAACTGGCAATCTCCCAGTAGTGGCCCTGGACCATGACGACCTCGTCGGAGTTGTTCTCCAGCCTCACATCGACGGTCCACTGCCTGCCGGAGCCCCAGGCGGTCCCGGTCACCGGGTTCGGGGTGACGGTGATCCGTAGTCCGTGAACGTTGCCTTCCCGGTCTTTGGTGCTGCAGCCGCCAAGGTTCAGGAAGGTGCAGGCAAGGAGAACCGGGGTGAGAGGATACAAGATTCCCGCCTTCTTCATGACAGCCTCTTTTTGGGGTAGGTGGCGTATTCCGTAAATCTGTGAGTGTTCATATCATGCCTGCTCAGCCCAGTCAAGCCGACGAACTGCAGCTAAGGGAAATTTGCGCCATATTTCGCGCCTTGGCAACCTCAAAATTGGCAATATCACACAGTTTACCGCCTACTCTTCAGTCTCCGCATGAAAGATTCTTTATCGCCCCGGCGTTGGAGTCTCCAGCGGATATGCGTGGGTGTTCCGGGGAGGCCTGCCGACGATGAGAAATTGAGGATTGTTTTAACTATCTGGAATGAAAGTGTTTTTTCACCCACAGCCATCGCCGGCACCTGAGCTGTGACCGGGGCTGTAGAGGAGTTTCCGTGGAGCACACCTGCTGGAACCGGGAATAACGGCCCCAACAAAAAGGGTAACAAGTTTATTGGCATGGAAATTGCTGCTATATTCTGTTGAGGAGCGGCGCTTGTTGAAAATTCCGGCCGCGGTACAAAAAGCCTTCGGGCCTTTGAGAAAGAGGGGGTAAGGGATGTCAGAGATTGAACTGGCCATGAATGGAAATTTCATGGTGGTAATATGCCCAGAGTGTGAGAAAAAGTATCGCGCCGGCATGACGGACGGAATCGAACACACCGTGACGACCGGGTTGCGGTCAGCGACGGCCGTCAAAGAGAAGAGGCCGCCCAATCCTCATTACTACAATTATGTGCACCAAACCTGTGTGGAGCATGAGACTTCCCGCGAAACACCTCTCCCGCGGAGACCTGGAGTTCGTGCGTTCGCGCTGAAATAGTAATCAGAGGCTCCTCTGCCGGTTCGCTAGCCCGGATTATTCACGAGGATCTTTTTCGCCCGGGCTGCGTTGCGCCCTCGTTCGCTTGTGCGACATACCCCAGTACGCCTCCGCGCTCACTCCGGCAACGCCTGGCCAAGACGCAAAATCTCTCTCGTGACTCACCCGGCTACGCCCGGAAAAATGATGTGGTACACTTTTCGATGACCGAAAATGTGTCACTTTCAGTGAGCATTGACGCCTAATGTCACATGTCAAGACCTGACACCTTATTTGTTTTTTTCTTCCTGGT
>JAUVQV010000134.1 GCA_030597995.1 Candidatus Rokuibacteriota bacterium | reverse complement strand
CGGGGTCCTTCAAGACGGCGTTGTAGTCCACCCTCAGACATTGGACGTGAGGTTGATCCTTTATCCAGTCCTCCACTTTCTCGGTGAGCTTCCGAAAGAGTCGGGTTATTTCTTCGTCGCTGACCTGGTCCGGGTCTTCCCCGCGGCGGATCATCATTTTTCTCTGCGAAGCCAGGATTTCGGGCATCGCCCGCTGCATGAGAATGATCCGGTAGGAATGCGTTGCGGGCAGATGGGGGATTAAGGCCGAGATGATCTTGACCGCCTTTCCCCTTGCTTCCGGCAGCCAGGCGCGGTCGCCCTTGTCAAGCTTCTTCACCCGCTCGAACTCGTAGTATCCCTTCGGGTTGTCCCGATCCGCCTCCCGCTCACCGTCCGTGAGGGGGGACAGCCCGCCCGCTTCCAGCATTTTCATCACCATCGAGGTCCCGGAGCGCGGCAGCCCTGAGACCACGACGATATCTTTGGAGAGGGCTTCTCTCTTCAACAGCCGGAGAATTCGTTTCACGCTGCCTTGCCTTTTCTTGCCCCCCAATATATCCTTTTCATATCAAGTAATTGTACGAGGGGCGGATGTGGTGTGAGGGAGTGGATGCCATGGAATTGAGCATAGGTCAAAATAAGCTTTTCCGCAAGATAACGGAAAAATTCGGGCTGCGGCTGATAATTGTGTTCGGCTCCAGCGTGAACGGGCCGCTTCATGCACACAGCGATGTTGACGTCGCGGTCAGCACGGAGGCGGGAACGGGACTTTCCACCGATCTGTACTGCGATCTGCTGGAGAATATGCGGCAGGTGTTTCCCGAGAGGCGAATTGACTTGGCCTGTATCGATCACGCCGATCCCTTATTCCTGAAAAAGATACTTGAGCACGGCGAGCTTGTCGCCGGACGAATCTCCGACTTTCAGCGTTTGAAAATCTTCGCCTTTAAGCGGTATCAGGAATATAAACCTTACCTTGAACTGGAGCGGAAGTTTGCGGAGCAGTACATTTCGGCCAGAGCGGCAGACCGATGATCGACCGGGAACTCGTCAACAGAAAGATCAATCTCATCGCCCCTGATCTCAGTGAGTTGGAAGCGGTCGCGGCCAGGGGCTTGGAGGCATTTCTTGACGATCGCATCAATCAGGTTCTGGTGGAGCGATATCTGGAGCGCGTGATCGGCAGGATAATCGATATCAATTACCACATACTCACTGAGACCGGGAAGCCGCCGCCGAAGGATTACTATCAGTCTTTCACCGGTCTCGGGGGGGCAGTGCTCCCAAACGAATTCGCCCGGGGAATCGCTTCGGCTGCCGGTCTGAGAAATCGCATCGTTCACGACTACGACGATATCGATCCTGCCAAGCTCTTTGATGGCCTGGCCTCCGCCGTCCGAGATATACCTTTGTATTTAAAGCACATTATGGATTATATCTCCGGCCTGAATACCTCGACACCCTGAGGACAGTATCAAGCTTGTTCCTAAGGGCGGGGTTTATCCCCACCCGTTCAGGAAGTAGCGGGTGACGTAGGTTACCGCCACCAGGGCGATCATCGCGCCCAACAGGAGCTTGATCAGTCGCGAGGGGAGGTGCTTTTGGAGGCGCGCCCCGAGGTAGACCCCGGCCAGGCCCCCGGCCCCGAAGAGGAATCCCAGGGGCCAGTCCGGCGCGGTGGGGAGGCCCTCCCCGGCGGGGTTGAGGCTGTAGAAGGCCACTCCGGCGAGGGAGGTCAAAAAGGTTCCCAAAAGGGAGGCCCCGGCGACGGTGTAAACCGGCAGCCGGAAGAGGGTGCCACAGATGGGGGCGATAATCGCCCCCCCGCCGATGCCGTAGGCCCCGGCCACCACTCCCACCGTCAGGGCCAGAAGGAACATGGCAGGGGTGGAAAAGGAGAACCGCTCGCCCCAGAAATCGTACTCCCCCCTCGAGAATGTAAAGGAAATGGTCTTCATGACCGGCCTGGCCGGCATATCCGGCGATGAACGCTCCTGTCTCGCCTCCTCCCTGAATTTCTCCTCGAAGGTCGCGGCTTCCGCCTGGGCGGCGGGTGCCCGGCCGATGGCTTCGCGGAGCAGCCGGAAGCTGATGTAGGCCAGGACCAGGCCGACGAAGAGTTTGAACGATCGGGGATCGAGGAGGTACCGCACCCGGAGGTAGCAGCCGAGGGCCATGCCGGGGGTGGTCCCGGCGATGATCACCGCGGTCAGGGGCCAGGACAGGCGCCCTTCGCGGAGATAGCGCCACACGCCGCCCGGGATGGCCACTATGTTGTAGACCAGGTTCGTAGAGCTGACGGCGGGAGTGGTGAAGCCGAGGACGCTCATCTGGAAGGGGAGGAGGAGGAAGGCCCCGGAGAGCCCCCCGGTGGAGGATAAGAGGGAGACCGCCAGCGCCACCAGCGGCGGGAGGAGGAGGGGGGTCTCCACCCCGGAGTAGGGAAAAAAAACGGTCATAGAGTCCATCCGGCCATCATGATACAAATAAACCTTCCCCATGTCATTCCGGGCGTAGCCGAGGAATATGGGGCGGGTTTTCCTCACCGGGGCGATGTGGTACCGTGATTTATCAACAGTGCTGTTAAGTGTTTACAGGAAATGAACAGGAGGAAGCCATGATCTACACCTATCGGGGAGTGAAACCTACCCTGGGCCGGGGGGTTTTCATCGCCGACTCGGCCACTGTGGGCGGCGACGTCCACCTCGGTGATTACTGCAGCGTCTGGTGCGGGGCCATTATCCGCGGCGACGTGAACTACATCCGTATCGGAGAGCGGAGCAATGTCCAGGACCTGGCGATGCTGCACGTCACCTATAAGAAGCACCCCCTCGTCGTCGGCAGCGGGGTGGTGATTGCCCACGGGGTCATCCTCCACGGGTGCACCATCGCGGACCGGGTTCTGCTCGGGATCGGGGCCAAGGTCCTCGACGGCGCCCGGATCGGGGAGGGCTCTCTGGTGGCCGCCGGGGCGGTGGTTCGTCAGGGGATGGACGTCCCGCCCCGTTCACTGGTGGCCGGCGTACCGGCGGTGGTGAAACGGCCGGTGAGCGAGCAGGAATACGCCGAGATCCTCGACAACCCCAACCGGTACCTGAAGTACGTAAAGAGCTATCAGGACTCGGATCTGCCGTACCTTCTCACCCCGGAGTGAGAAGGAAATCCCACTCCGACTCTCTTCTATATAAGCATAAATCCCCTTGTTTCCCCCTTTGATAAAGGGGGAGTGAGGGGGATTAGATCCCTCGACTACGCCCGGAAAAAAAGGTGTCAGGTCTTGACATTTGACATAACTCCTCTCTTGCCCACGGCCCTTCGGTACAAATCCCGGAAACGATCTGTTGTGCCGTTGGAAAGATCCCTCCTTATGTCACATGTCAAGACCTGACACCTTTTATTATGTGGCGGTATCTGCTACTATCCGGGAAATGCTGTGTCTGAGTTGCTATCACGAGATCCCCATGGGCAGCCGTTTCTGTCCGCGTTGCGGGGCGAGCCGGACTTCAGGGGAATCCGCACCGGGAGGGGAGGTCCCGCCACCGTCTCCCGCGCCCGGCGGGGCACCCTGGGAGAAGAGGGAGCGCCTCGGGTTTTTTTCCGCCCTGGGTGAGACCCTGCAACAATCTCTTTTTCACCCCACGGATTTTTTCCGGAGTGTGAAACCGGAGGGAAATTTTTGGTCTGTGCTCCTGTACGCGGTAGTGATCGGAACCATTTCGACCGCGGTGGCGATGATGTGGCAGCGGGTGGTGAGCTTCCCATCGTTTTGGAATGGGAGCGGGACTATTTTCCCGGCTTTGAAAGTGCAGATCTGGTATTTCAGCTTGCTCTTTGTTCCCGTCGGGGTGATCCTTTACAACCTGATCTGGAGCGGCGTGCTGCATCTTTCCCTGAGGTTGTTGGGGGCAGCCGGCTTCGGTTACGGCGCGACCCTGAAGGTGGTGACCTACTCCTACTCCGCCACCGCTTTCAACGTCTTTCCGCTGTGCGGCGCCCCGATCAGCATGGTCTGGTCGGTGGTGCTGCAGGTGATAGGTCTCCGGGAGATGCACCGGATTTCCACCGGCCGGGCGATCTGGGCCTGGCTGCTCCCCTTTCTGGTCCTCTGCTCCCTGGGGGCACTCGCGGTCTTCGGCCTGATTTTCAGCCTGGCCAGATTCTGGCCGGAACTCGGAGAGCAGTTTGCGGTGTGAACTCCGTCACCGTCCGGCCGCCCTTTGGGGATGGCTCTTTTTCCCGGCCCTCGCCCTGGCGGTGGCGGCGGCTCCAGTGGCGGGGAAGATTCTGCGGTTCATCGGTGTCCCGTCCTGCGTTTTCAAGGAGCTTGTCGGTCTCCCCTCACCGACCTGCGGCATAACGCGGGCGGTAATGGCTCTCGGCCGGGGCGATTTTACCGGCGCCTTTCTGGTCCAGCCCCTGGGGACGCT
>JAUVQV010000207.1 GCA_030597995.1 Candidatus Rokuibacteriota bacterium | reverse complement strand
CTGAGGGACGCAGCTGCCTTTTCGCGGCTTCCTGCAGCATTATCTCGCGGTTGATGAGGCGCTCCAGCAGAACCCGCCGGGTTTCCGGCAGCTCCTTATCGAGCACGGGCGTCCCCTCCCCGAATTGGGAGAGCAATTTCTGGTACGCCCCCTCCAGTGCTGCGGTCGGGATTTCTCTCTCGTTGACCACGGCGGCGGTTTCCTGCGGAAGGGAACAGCCCCAGGATAAGAAAGTTACCAAGGGCAGCAGAAAATGGACCAGGACAGTTTCTCGCAGGGACTTCGCGCCCCCGGGCGCCTTGCGTTTTGGTGTTGCTCCTGCAGCATCCTCCATGGCTACCGCGGAATCTATCACGTCACCGCAGGCTCCGCAAGAGGTCCGCGGCCTCGGCAAAGCGATCATCTGGAGCGGCCGACCTCCACTTCCACGCAAACTCGTATGCTCCTCTCAAGCCGCTGCCGGGAGGAGCCCTTTTCAGGAGCGCGGCCATGGCCTCCGGTGTCACCCTCGACCCGGGATACAGGGAAAAAGTGAAGGAGTCGCTCCTCCACTCCAGCTTCCTGGCACCAACGGCTTCTCCTTCCAGCCTCAGCGTCGCCGCCCAAAGGAGGTGACGGGCGGGATCGGGCAGGGGACCGAAACGCTCCCGCAGCTCGTGGGCGACCTCCTTCAGCGCCGCTTCAGTCCGGGAAGCGGCGATTTTCTTGTAGTAGCTCAGGCGGAGTCCGATCTCCGGTATGTAGTCCTCGGGAAGGTAATCCGAGAGAGCGACCGAGACCTGAGTCAGGCGCTCCTCCGCTGCCGGCTCCCCACGAAGTTCCTGGATGGTTTCCCGCAGCAGCTGCGTATAGAGCTCGAAACCGATGGCGGCGATGTGCCCGGACTGCCGGTACCCGATGACGCTGCCGGCTCCCCGTATTTCCAGGTCATAGACTGCGATCTGAAATCCGGCCCCGAGGTGGGAGAAGTCACGGAGTACTTCTATCCGCCGCTTGGCAGCGGGTGTCAGAATCCCCTCACCCGGGATCAGGAGATAGGCGTAAGCCCGGTGGCTCGAACGTCCGACACGCCCCCGGAGCTGGTAAAGTTCGGCGAGGCCGATGATGTCGGCCCGGTTGATAATCATGGTGTTGGCATTGGGGATGTCCAGGCCGGATTCCACGATCGCGGTACAAAGGAGCAGATCGCATTCACCGCCCCGGAAGCGGGACATGACCGCCTCCAGTTTCCGCCCTTCCATTTGACCGTGTGCGATCTCTATCCGGACTCCGGGCAGGATGCGCGTGAGGGAGGCGGCCATCCGGTCAATGCTTTGCACCCGATTGTGGATGAAAAAGACCTGCCCGCCGCGGCGCAGCTCCCGCTGTACCGCCTCTTGGATCAGATCGGGAGAAAAGCGGCTCACGACCGTGTGTATGGCAAGGCGGCCTTCCGGTGGGGTCCCGATCAGGGAGAGGTCACGGATACCCGAAACCGCGAGGTGTAAGGTGCGTGGGATGGGGGTAGCTGTCAAGGTGAGGACGTCCACGGTTTCACGGAATTTTTTCAAGGCCTCCTTGTGACGCACCCCGAAGCGCTGTTCCTCGTCGATGATCACCAGCCCCAGGTCCCTGAAGCTGACGTCCGCCCCGAGGAGGCGGTGAGTCCCGATCACCACGTCGACCGCCCCGGCGGAGAGGTCGGTGATGATTCGCCGCTGACGGGAGGGGGTGACGAAGCGGCTCAACATCTCGACCCGAACGGGGTAAGGGGCGAAACGGGCTTGAAATGTGGCAAGGTGCTGTTGGACCAGGATGGTAGTTGGAGCCAACAGGGCCACCTGCTTGGAGTCCATCACGGCCTTGAAGGCGGCGCGCATCGCAACTTCGGTCTTGCCGTAGCCGACGTCCCCACAGACGAGGCGGTCCATGGGTTGGGGAAGTTCCATATCGGTTTTGGTATCCTGGGCCGCCTGGAGTTGGCCCGCGGTCTCCGGGTATTCGAAGGCCATCTCAAACTCGCTCTGCCAGGGGGTGTCAGGGGAGAAGGCAAATCCCGGGGCGGTCTGCCGGACGGCGTAAAGGCGGAGGAGATCGCGGGCCATGGTGAGGAGGGCCCTTTTTGCCTTCTTCCTGGTCGCGACCCAGTTCCGGCCGCCGAGCCGGTCGAGTTTAGGATGGCTCCCTTCCTGGGAAAGGTAGCGCTGCACACGGTCCAAATTGTGCACCGGGACATAGAGTTTGTCTCGGCCCTGGTAGTGAATTGTGAGGAAGTCGGCCTCCTCTTCTCCGACCGCAAGTCGGGCCAGTCCCCCGAAATGTCCGACCCCGTGGTCAACATGGACCAGAAAGTCACCCGGTTGGAGATGGCTGAAGTCAGGCAAGAGGCCCCCTTCCTTAACTGGCCCGGGAGGGCGCGGCCGGTATTTGGCACCGAAAATGTCCTCCTCTGTGATCACCATGACCTTCCCGTCCCGGTATCTGAAACCTTCTCGCAGAGGGCCGACTGCGGCACAGACAGCTCCCGGGCGGGGAGAGTCCAGGAGGGAGGAGATCTCTTCCTGGGGAACATAACGGGTTCCGAGCCCGTATTCGGCACAGAGCTCCCGGAGTCGCGCGACCGACTCCTCGGTGCGGCCGACCACCAGAATGCCCTCCCGGTTCTGAAGCTGTGCCAGTGCGCGAACGGTCGCCGGGAGTAGGCTCCCCGGCGACTCTTCCTGGCAACTCGCCAGCACAAAGCTCCGCCCGCTCGAGGTCTCCACCCGGAGGGTGTGTGAGGTTGCAGGGGAGAGGCCGAACGTGTCGAAGTAGCCCACCGAGAGTTCCTGGAGTCTGCAGTTCCAGCGGTCGAAGTCATGGTAGGATCGGTCCGGGTCCGCCAATCCCGGCATGGCGGCCCCTTCCGCCCCCTGCGCTATTTCCCGGCGGAGTTTTCCGGCCCGCGCCTCCAGGTCCGGGAACTCGTGTACCAGGACCACCGGGGGGGAGGTGAAGTAGTCGAGCAGGGTATGTCGGGAGCGCGCCAGGACGGCCTGGTAGTGCTCCAGGCCGGGCAGGAGTGCTGCTCTCTCGAGGAGCCCCGCCGGGTCCGGCTCGATGGGGCCTGGCGGCAAAGGCAGGTGGTCCTTGAGACCATGGAGGGTGGCGGCGTCCAGGATGATCTCGCGCGTGGGCAGAATGG
>JAUVQV010000227.1 GCA_030597995.1 Candidatus Rokuibacteriota bacterium | reverse complement strand
GCGGACGGGAGTTGAAGTGGGGTCCGACCTCTTTCGCCGAGAGCGCCAGGGGGGACCTCCGGCGATCCTGACCACAGAATAAAAAATAGAGAAGCTTCAACCAAAAGAAGAGTTGACAAAGTGTCCTCCGAAAACTATCCTATTCTCAGTTGTTACTTTGTTAGCGAGCCGCAGTGGACTGGCCACTCGGCTTATATTTTTTTTGCCACCGATAGTATACCGCATGGTGGAGGAGAGCATTTTCCATTTCCAGGTCCAGGACCAGGCAGAAGGGACGCGCCTCGACCTCTTGATTCCCAGGCTCATCCCCGGCCTCTCCCGCAGCCGGGCGCAGAAAATTATCTCTACCGGGCAGGTGACCATCAACGGCCGGCCGGCGCCGAAGCGCTATCTGGCTCGATCACACGACATTCTCCGCGTCACTCTCCCGCCGCCGGTTGCGGTTTCACTCCGCCCGGAGAACATTCCGGTCCGCGTCCTCTACCAGGACGATGATCTGGCAGCAATCGACAAGCCGGCCGGACTGGTTGTCCACCCGGCTCCAGGTCATCCGGCGGGGACGCTGGTCAACGCCCTCCTTTACCTGTTGCCGAACCTGTCGGAAATCGGCGGTGAATTCCGGCCGGGGATCATACACCGCCTCGATAAAGACACCTCCGGCCTGGTTCTTGTGGCCCTGAATGATCCCACTCATCGGCGGCTCTCACTCCAGTTCGCCTGCCGGAAGCTGAGAAAGACCTACCTCGGGCTGGCGTGGGGTGATTTCCGCGAGACAGAAGGAACATGGGACCTGGCCCTCGGCCGTGACACCCGGGATCGGAAGAAGATCTCGCCGCGTACACGGCGCCCGAAACCGGCGATCACCCGCTACCGCGTTATCCGGCGCTTCCGTGAGGCCTCCCTGCTCGAGATCTCTCCCGAAACCGGCCGGACCCACCAGATACGGGTCCATCTGGCAGCGGCTCATCACCCGCTCCTCGGCGACCCGCTTTACGGCCCCAAGCCCCGGCGGGAAAGTTCCTATCTCCGAGCCAATGAGGCGTACGGCTTCTCCGATCGTTTGGCCCTGCACGCCTGGAAACTGTGCTTTTTTCACCCGACCGACCGCGACTCCCTGGAACTCATCGCCCCACCGCCGCCGGAGTTCGAAAGGCTGCTCCTCCCATGACAGACCCCTATCTTTCTGTTCGGAATCCCCTGCAATATATGAATGGGGAAGTCAACGCCGTCCGGAAGGACTTCGAGGCGGCGGCGGTCCGGGTGGTCCTGGCGTTCCCTGACCTCTATGAACTCGGCATGTCACACCTCGGCCTGAAGATACTCTATGAGGTGCTCAATGGGCAGGACGACTTTCTGGCGGAGAGGGTGTTCTCCCCATGGCTGGACAGGGAGGAGCAGCTGCGGCGCGGGGGATTGCCTCTCACCTCTCTGGAATCGGGCCGACCGCTCTCTAATTTCGACCTGATCGGTTTCACGCTCCCTTACGAGCTGACATATACCAACATCCTCAACATGCTCGACTTGGCGCAGCTGCCCCTCAGGGCGGAAGACCGCACTGCGCGCCACCCCCTGGTCGGCGGCGGGGGCCCGAGCGCCTGTAACCCCGAACCCCTGGCGGACTTCTTCGACTTTTTCCTCATCGGGGACGGGGAAGAAGCCATCCTCGAAATCACCGCTCTGAATCGTGACTCCCGGGCTGCCGGGGCCGGCCGGGAGGAGCTGCTCCTGCAACTGACGCGGATCGAGGGTGTCTATGTCCCACGCTTCTACAGGCCCGCATACGATGCCTCCGGCCATCTTTTGGCTGTCACTCCAACCCGCCGCGGACTCCCCGCCCGGATCAAGAAAAGGGTCCTGCCCGATCTGGATTCGGCCCCCTTCCCAGTCCACCCTCCGGTACCTTTTCTCGAGACCGCCCATGACCGCATCACCGTTGAAATCGCCCGGGGATGCAAGCGAAGGTGCCGTTTCTGTCAGGCCGGCACAACCTACCTCCCCTACCGCGAGCGCAGTTCCCAACTCGCCCTGGAAATGATCGAGAAGGGCCTGGCCGCCACCGGCTATGATGAGGTGTCGCTTTCGGCCCTCAGCTGCGGTGACCACAGTCGCCTGGAATCCCTCCTGACCGAGCTCATGAGTCGCTACGAAAAGGAAATGATCTCGGTTTCACTCCCATCTCTCCGCCCCGGCACTCTCACCTCAGGGATCCTGCGTGAGATCAAGAGGGTGAAACGAACCGGGTTTACCATCGCCCCCGAGGCGGGGAGCCAGCGCCTCCGGGACGTCATCAGCAAGGGAATCAGCGAGGAGGAAATTGTCGAGACCTGCACCCTGCTTTTCCGAGAGGGTTGGACGAAAATCAAGCTCTACTTCATGATCGGACTTCCGACCGAGGGACCGGAAGATCATCAAGCCATTCTGGAGCTGGTCGACAAGATCCGACGGCTCGGCAGGGCAATCCTGGGGCGGAACCCGCACCTCAGCGCCAGCATTTCGGGTTTCGTCCCCAAACCGCACACTCCCTTCCAGTGGGCACCGCAAGTTCCACCGAAGCAGCTTAGAATTATCCTTTCCCGATTCCGGGATGAGTTGCGTCGAAGAGGGGTCAACTTTAAATGGCACCAGCCGGAATTATCAGGGCTCGAGGGGGCCCTCTCCAGAGGTGATCGGCGCCTTTCCCGTGTCCTCCACAGCGCGTGGAAGAAGGGTTGTAAATTCGACGGGTGGACAGAGTGCTTCGACTATCATCCATGGGTTGAAGCTTTTCACGAGCACAATCTCGACCCGAATGGGCTTATCAGCCGTACCCGACTGCTGGATGAGGTC
>JAUVQV010000158.1 GCA_030597995.1 Candidatus Rokuibacteriota bacterium | reverse complement strand
GGGCGTGTTTCCAGTTTACCTCCTCGATGAGGGAATTGATCTCGTCGTTGAGGTCCTTGTATGCTTTGAGGTGCATCCGGGAGAGGGCTCCCACCATCAGGAAGGTGACCCGGCGACAGAACTGTGGATTGTTCTCGAGGAAACGGTCGATAGCGTAGAGTCTTTCGGGAATACCCTTGGTGTAGTCGATACGATCCACCGAGACCACCAGCTTTTCGGCCAGGCCGAAATCATTACGGAGGCGATCCCGGAGGCCTGGTTGCTCATCGGCGGCTGAAGCGTTCAAGGCCTCGTAGTCCACGCTGATGGGGAAAGCCCGGATGAGTGTCTCGTGTCCATGGTAAAAGATGCTCATGCGCTCACGGTCGGTACGGGCCTCGATGGTGCACGCCACGGTTTCGAGAAAATTGTTGCAGTGGTAGGGGATGTGGAAACCGAGGAGGTTGTTCCCCAACAGCCCGTGGAGGAGGTCCTTCCGCTCGGGGCAGATCCGGAAGGCTTCCGGGTTGGGCCAGGGGATGTGCCAGAAATGAGCGATGAGGATGTCCGGGCGGGCCTCCTTGAGAAACTGTGGAAAAAGGGCGAGGTGATAATCCTGAACGAAGACTACGGCCGGCCCGCTCCCGACTTCTTCCAGGACGATGTCCGCGAATTTCTTGTTTACTTTGACATATTGTTCCCAATCCTGGGTGTCGAACCTCGGTCTCTGGTAGGCGACGTGGCACAGCGGCCACAGGGCCTCGTTGGCAAACCCGTAGTAGTAGCCGTTCATCTCTTTTTTGCTCAGAAAGATGCGGCGCAGGGTATAGGCTTCGCCTTCCGGCGGCACACGAACCCGGTCGTTTTCATCGACATTTTGGCGGTCGGCATTCCCACTCGCGGCCGCTACCCAGGTCCCCCCGGCGGCTCGTACCACCGGGTCGAGGCCGGTGATGACCCCTCCCGGTGGCCGGCGGACATCCACCTTTGACTCCCTGAGGACATGCTCGTAAGGTTCACGGTTTGATACCACCAGGAAATGGTGGTCGGCGTAGAATTCCCGGACAAGGTTCTCGAGGTCGGCTCGGGACCAAGTCATTTTTTTTTGACTCTCACTTTTTGACCCTTGGCCTTGGTTTCCGGCGCCCTCTTCAATTCAATCACCGTAAAGAAGGCAGGCGGCGTGTTTTTCGGTGGTATGTGAAAGGCCAATCTTTGACCGATTGAATTCTAACACCTTTTCTCTAGAAAAATCAACCCTCGAGGACCTTTTCAATCCACCCCCCGCCGCATACCGTACCACCACGATAGAAGACCGCGGCCTGGCCGGGGGTCAGGGCTTTCTGGGGGGTGGTGAAAACCACCTCCCAAATGTGCCTGCCGGCCGGGCGAATGACCGCGGAAGCGGGGAGGTGTCGGGAACGAATTTGGACCTCGGCCCGGATAGTCTCCCGGGGCGCGTCCTCCAGCCAGTTGGTTCCGGAGACCTCGAAGACCCGTCCCCCAAGCTCGGCCGCCCCCCCGACCACGACGGTGTTGCTCTCCGGCTCCAGGCGAAGGACGTAGAGGGGCAGGCCGGTGGACAGGCCCAGCCCCCGCCGCTGTCCGACGGTATAGCGCATGAGCCCGCGGTGGGTCCCCAGCTGTTTTCCGGCCAGGTTCACTATCGGGCCGCTGCGCGGGGCGCCGGCCGGCAGCTGACCGCTGAGAAAGCTGACATAGTCGTTGTCCGGGACAAAGCAGATCTCCTGGCTCTCTCTCTTTTCGGCCACTGTGACTCCCATCTCCCGGGCGCGGCGGCGGACTTCAGGCTTCCTCAGGTTCCCGAGGGGAAAGAGAAGATAGGGGAGGGCGGAGCGTTCTGTGGCGAAAAGGTAATAGGACTGGTCCTTGCCGGGATCAAGTCCCCGCCGCAGCAGGTACCGGCCGTTGCGGCGCTCCATCCGGGCATAGTGGCCGGTAGCGAGATGCTCCGCTCCCATTTCAAGGGCCTTTTTCAGAAGCAGGCGGAATTTAATCCTGGAATTGCAAAGGACGCACGGGTTGGGGGTCCGCCCCCGGAGGTATTCACGCACGAACGGTTGGATGACAAGTGCCGCAAATTCGCGGCGGACATCCCAGGTGGAAAAGGGGATGCCCAAACTCGCAGCCACCTGCCGGGCGTCTCTGATATCCCGGGCCGAGCAGCAGGTTTTTCCCTCCCCCTCCTGGCACCGGCCGGGATCGTAAACCCGCAGAGAGACTCCCCAGACCTCGTGACCCTCTTCTTTGAGGATGGCCGCGGCCAGAGAACTGTCTACGCCTCCACTCATGGCGACCAGGATCTTCTTTTTCCGGCTCACGAACTCAACCCTCGCAGCGACTGGCTCTCCCGAGTGCTTCAGCAGACGGTAAATGGGTGAGAGCGGTTCCCGAGCCGGAGCACCACGGAAGAAATCCGGGCCGCTGCTTCTAGCTCTTTCTGGAAGTCTTGGTGTAGACGCTGGAGAACTGCTGACGAACCCTCTTGCTCCTGCACTTGGGGCACTTGACCTTGGCCTGCTGGTGCTCCGCAAAACTCAGAGTTAGAGTGAACTTCCTCCCGCACGCGGTGCATTTAAAATCGTAGACTGGCATCTTACCTGCCTCCTTTGTGAAAGATGAACCATTCAGAGGATACAAAAAACCATTTCCGGCAATTTCACGTCTTCCCTGCGGTGAGCGGGGTGCGGAGCCGAAACGAATATTCTGAAAAGTTGCCCGGGGTCAAGGCGGAGTCTTTGTACTGATCGCCCCTCGGATCATTTTCTACGAGCCGTGCCAGACGCTGGCATTTCCAGTATTGCAGGGCGAAACGTACATGCTTGCTCAGGATCTCCCAGGCGTAGCGTGGATAGAAGACCATCGGGTTCTCTCGAGGCAACCCGGGACGCCGGTCAGGTCGGTACTTGCGTCGGAAAATCCCTCCCTCAATTGCGTGCACTCCTTCAATTTCGAAACATCCGGAGAAATGGAAGACCATGCGGGCGATTCGGCGCACCGGGACCCCGCTCGCCCGGGCGCGGTACATCATAGTCTCGATATGCCCCGTGGAGTAATACGTTTTCCAGGCAAGACGATATGCCTTATCCCATTCCTGGCGCGACATCTTCGGATGCTCCCTCGTAACATGATGCAGGTCGTAATTGTTCATATCCGGATCCATCCATGCGCCTTGCAAGGACAGTCGCCGGTGATCTTCAGAACCCGGCAGTGGTGTCAGCTGGTTGAACTCGATTATATCTATCGGCAGCTCCTTCTGGAGGATCTTGATGTCCCGGAGAATGCTTTCCGCCGTGTCATCGGGGAATCCCAGGATATAACCGGCATAGGTCACCACTCCGGCCTTCCGCCACTCCAGCAGCATCCTGCGGTACTCCACAATCCGGTTCTGCTTCTTTCCGGCGCTGACCAAGGAGTTCGGGTTAATGCTCTCGAGCCCCACAAAGACCTTGGCGACTCCTGCCCGGGCCGCTTTTTCGATAAATCCCGGTAGCTTGTGGCACATGGTGTCGACCTGTATGATTAGGTTGAGAGGGATGCCTTCCACCGCCCGCAGCTTGATGAGGCGATCCAGGATCGCCTCCCAGTCCCGGTTGCGGGCGAAATTGTCGTCGGTGATGAAATAGTGGCGGCGGCCGTGTTCGAAGTTCTTACGCACGAGACGCTCGATGTCGTCGGGGCTGCGATGGCGTGATTTTCGGCCTTGAACATTGATGATGGAACAAAAGGTGCAGGAAAATGGGCAGCCGCGCCCGGCGTCGAAGGTGGTTTCTTTCATGGCATTGCGTGTCAGAAGTTCCGGGGGTAAAAACGGCGTCGGGGCGCCCCGGACATCAGGCAAATCATGCAGGAAGTTGTAAATTGGCTGCATCCGGCCGTGATAGGAATCGCGGATGACCTGCTCCAGCCGGCCC
>JAUVQV010000007.1 GCA_030597995.1 Candidatus Rokuibacteriota bacterium | reverse complement strand
GGCATCCCTCCCAGCTCTATGAGTCTTTCTTCGAGGGGCCGGTGCTGCTCGCGGCACTGTGGCTGATGAGAGACCGCGTAAAGAGGAAAGGGGCGATCGCGGGGCTGTTTCTGATACTCTACGGGGGCATGCGCTTTGTGATCGAGTTTTTCAGGGAACCCGACCTGCAGCTCGGATTCGTTGCCGGATCGTTTACCATGGGTCAGGTATTGAGTGGAACCATGATCGTGGGCGGTTCGGTATTTCTGATGGTCTTGAGGATAAGGGGGAAATAAGCCGCGGCACTTATGGTGAATTCAGGATCGGATTACACTTTCTTGTGCCCGGATGCCCCAATGTCACGCCGGTGCGATCTGTTCACGATTCGGGAGAGGAGTTTTGTTTTTTCAACCGCGAGAGGGATGAGGAAAAACAGTGCCACCATGAGAAACCCGGCGACGAGGGCGAGCTCTTTTTTGACCACCAGCACTGAACCGGAATAGTTGAAAATAAAGGTGAGAGGTATCATGCCGAAAAAGGTTGCCAGGCTGAATTTCTTGAGCGACATCCCAGTCAGCCCTGCGCCGTAGCTCACGACGTCGAATGATATGAATGGGACAAGTCTCGAGAAAAAGACAAGTTTAGTAAGGAGCCGGTCAGAGCACTCAGTGCAGAAATTTATGTGCCCGTGCACAAGCCGCTCCATGGCCTGCCTCCCCAGGTAACGGGCGATTACGAAGCAGATCACCGCCCCGACGAGGGCGCCCACAAGCGAGTAAGCCGTCCCAGGAAGCGGTCCGAAAAAGGCTCCGGCCGCCAGGTCCAGGGGCACGCTGGGTATGGGACTGATGACTATGGCCAGCGCCATGATAAAGATGTACGCGATTGGTGCCAGTGCTCCCGCTCTTTCGAGCCAGGTCGTGATCCGGCGGGCCTCGAAATACGAAAACAAGCCCGTAGACGATGCGTAAAGAATCCCGAAGATGAATACGGCCAGCAATCCGGCCTTGAGAGCAAAGATCTTTTTTGGCATCGTCGCTAGGAAAGGGCGCCGCTATTTCCCGTAGTTCTCAAGATCCATTTTGAGTGAGAGCAATTTCAGCAGGTCTTTCAGTGAGACGATACCGACCAGCCGTCCCCCTTCGGTGACCATGAGCCGGCTGTTCCTGGTGCGGTTCATGATCGCGAGCGCCTTGAGGACATCGGCCTCGGGAGGTATGGTGTTTTCCGGCGAGGATTTCTGCACCAGCTCCCCGACGGTATGCCGGTCCCATTCGCGATGCGGTATTTCCTTGACCTGTTCAATGCTGACGTACCCCAAAAGGTCCCGGTTTTCCACGACTGGAAAGGTCTTGAATTGATGGGGATAAAAATACTTCTCGACCAGCTGGGAAATGGAGATCGAGGGAGGGACGGTTATCGGGTGGAGCTTCATGAGTTGCCGCACCTTCTCGCCCTCGAATATTTGTCTGGTGAGAACCTGCTGATACGAGGCCTGGGCCGCATTCCGGAGAAACATACCGATCATGAAGAACCATATTCCCCCGATCAGGTTTCCTTGAAAAAATTGCCATGCTCCCAGGATAACCAGCGCCACTCCGAATCCCGAACCTATCCGGGAGGCGATGCGGGTCGCCCAGCGGAGGTTCCCTTTCCAACCCCACAGGATCGCGCGGAGTATTCGGCCGCCGTCGAGGGGAAAAGCGGGCAGGATGTTGAAAGCGGCCAGGATGCCGTTGATAAAGGCCAGATAGCTGATCACGCCGCCCACCGGCGCCGGCCAGCCTCCCTCGGGACCCAGGACGAGGACGGCGTAGAACCCGGATCCGAGCAGGACGCTCGACAGGGGACCCGCGAGCGCCATCATGAATTCGGATCTGGCGCTCGGCGGCTCCTCGTCCATCTCGGCCACGCCGCCGAAAATAAACAGGGTGATTCCTCTGATGGGCAGGTGGTATCTCCGCGCTATGAGAGAGTGGCAAAGCTCATGGAACACAATGGATGCAAAGAGTCCCAACGCGCCCGCGGATCCCATCCACCAATAGGTCGAACTAGGAAGGCCTTGATAGTATTGCGGAAACATCCCCTTGGCCAGCGACCAGGTGACGAGGGCGGCAAGGATTATCCAGCTGGAGTCGATCCTCACCTGGAAATCGAAAAGCCTGAAGAGGGTGACTCTCTTGCCGAATGCCATCTTCCAGAAAACCTCCTTCCCGCCGGGGTGACGTTATTGTGCCACAGGACACCGCCCAATGTCATTCCGGACGCAGTCGAGGAATCTGGAAAATCCAAGATCCCTCGACTCGTCGCTCAGGCTCCTCCCTCGGGATGACAAATGGGGTTGATTTGAGGATCCTCTGTCGGGGTGACAAATGAAAAATTATGTATTCGCTCATCCCCCAGGGCGACACACAACAATCGATTTTGGTACTCATCCCACTGGATGACATTACTCGACATTCCCGGCCAGCATTTCGGACCAGCATTTGGAATCAACATTTTTTATTGACATTTCAGGAGATTTTGCGTAATTTAAGACATTCGATTTTCAACGGAAGAGGAACATGAGATGCGCCTGCAGAGAACCAGCGCCACGAAGGCGGGAGATATTGAACGGAAATGGTACCTCATCGACGCGGAGGAAAAGGTTCTCGGACGTCTCGCAAGCCGTGTGGCCTGGCTCCTGATGGGAAAGGGGAAGCCCTATTATTCTCCCAATCTCGACTGCGGTGACCATGTGGTGATCGTGAACGCCGAGAAGGTCCGCGTCACCGGGAAGAAACTGTCCCAGAAGCTCTATTACCGTCACTCGGGGTATATCGGCGGCATCAAGAGCGAGAGCCTGGAAAAGAGGCTGGAGAACGCACCGGAGCGGGTGGTCGCGGACGCCGTTCAGGGGATGGTCCCCAAGGGTCGCCTGGGGCGCCAGATGATTACCAAGCTCAAGGTATACCGTGGCCCGGAGCACCCGCACCAAGCCCAGAAGCCGGAGGGGGTCGCTCTGTAAACGCGGTTACTAGGACCCTACAGGGAGCAGGAAATGGAAAAGATTGAGTTTTACGGCACCGGGCGGAGGAAGACCGCGGTGGCCCGGGTCTGGTTGAAACCAGGCGACGGCACTATTATCGTCAATTCTACGGACCTCAAGAGCTACTTGCCCCGGAAAACTCTCCAGGCGATTGTCAATCAGCCGCTGGCGGCGACCAGCACCCAGGGCCGGTACAGCGTCCATGCCACGGTGGAGGGCGGAGGTGACAGCGGCCAGGCCGGGGCCCTCAGGCACGGGATCTCCCGGGCTCTGCTCCGGAGTGACGAGTCTTTGAAGGAGGCCCTTCGCCGCGGAGGTTTTCTGACCCGGGATTCCCGCAAGAAGGAAAGGAAGAAATACGGGCAGAAGGGGGCCAGGGCCAGGTTCCAGTTCAGCAAGCGCTAAGCTCATCCCGAACCGAAACCCTGGGGGGAAGGCTACCGCTCTTCCCCCCTTTTTTTCAGCGTAAATGATCGATGTGCGGCAAGTATTAAGATTTTCACCACACCGTGTTTTGAAATTCGTGAATGAGGTATTGTTAAGGTTTTAGAGTTCAGGATTTCGAATTTACACTGCTTGGTGTTATGTCTGTGTCGGCAGTCCTTTTGGGAGTGTGGCGTGCGAGGGGGTGAAGAGGTGATAGAGGTCGGCATACTAGGAGCCAGTGGTTACACCGGTGGGGAGCTGCTGAGAATTTTTTCGCAGCACCCCTCATTCCGTGTGGTCTGGGCCACCTCGCGGCAGCACGCCGGAAAGGCCGCCGCCGAGGTTTTTCCCTCATTGCGCGATTTCACCACCCTGGTCTTTGCCGCTTTCGACCTGGAGCGGATCCCGAAGGGAGTGGAGGCGGTGCTCGTAGCCCTGCCGCACACTGAATCCATGGCGGTGGTCCCGTCCCTCCTGGAAAGAGGTCTCAGGGTGGTCGACCTCTCCGCCGATTACCGCCTGAAAGATCCGGCGCGATATGCCGAGTGGTATGGGCACCGGCACTCTTCCCCGGCGCTGCTGGCGGAGGCAGTCTACGGTCTCCCGGAGCTGCACCGCGACGCAATAGCCGCCGCCCGGCTGGTGGCCAACCCCGGTTGCTATCCCACGGCTACCCTTCTGGCACTGTTCCCGCTGGCGAAGAGGGGATTGATCGGGGAGGGGGATGTCGTGGTCGATGCCAAGTCCGGAATTTCCGGAGCCGGCCGTGCGGTAAAAACGGGGAACCTTTTCTGTGAATCTCACGAGGGACTCACCTCCTACCTGGCCGGGCGGCATCGTCACCTGCCGGAGATGGAGCAGGAGCTGGAAGGTGTTGCGAAAGGCAACATTCACCTCGTGTTTGTACCGCATTTAGTCCCTCTGAACCGGGGAATTCTGGCAACCATCTACCTCGAAGGCAGCGCCGGGGGGAATCTGAGTATGATCGAGGAGGCGTTCCAGGACGAGTACCACGCCGAGCCCTTTGTCAAGGTCGCCCCGTCGGGCCGCCTCCCGGCGGTGCAGGAGGTTACAGGAACCAATCTCTGCCGTCTCGGTGTTACCGACGATCCCCGGGGAAAGACCGTGATTGTGGTCTCCGTGATCGACAACCTCGTCAAGGGGGCTTCGGGACAGGCAGTCCAGAATCTGAACCTGATGTTCGGTCTCCCCGAGGCCGGTGGACTGGAGGCTCCCGCCCTTTTTCCATGATGCGAGACGGAGAATGGTGGACGCAGTCCTGAAAAACGTTCCGGGAGGGGTGACAGCACCGAAGGGATTCTCCGCTTCCAGTACTGCCTGCGGCCTCAAGCCCGACAGCCGCAAGGATCTTGCCCTGCTGTGCTCCGCATTGCCGGCGCAATGGGGCGGGGTTTTGACTGCCAACCGCATGCCGGCGGCGCCGGTCGTCCTGACACGGGCCCTCCTCAATCGCCATCGTCCGCTGCAAGCGGTGGTAGTCAACAGCGGAAACGCCAACGCGGGGACGGGGCAGGAAGGGCGGGCCAGGGCGGAGCAGGTAATCGCTGCCGCCGCTCGTCTGCTCGATTTGCAGACGGAACAGGTAGTGATGGCCTCGACCGGTGTTATCGGGCGGCCGCTCCCCGTGAGGAAGATAGTCCGTGCCCTGCCGGGACTGGTGCGAAAACTCTCCCCCCGGGGAGGAGAGGAGGCCGCCGAGGCCATTATGACGACCGACACCTTCCGCAAGGAGGTTGCCCTGGAGTTGGATCTGGGGCGAAAAGGACGGATCAGAATCGGCGGGATGTGCAAGGGGGCGGGGATGATTCACCCACGTCTGGCAACCATGCTCGCTTTTATCACCACTGATGCCACCCTGCGCGCCTCCCGGCTGAGGGAGTTGCTGCGGGGTGCCGCCGAACGGACCTTCAACCGCATCAGCGTCGACGGGGATTGCAGCACGAACGACACCGTATTGCTTATGGCGAATGGCGCGGCGGGAGTCGCCATCCCTGAGAGGGGAAAGATGTTCCAGCGTTTCCGGGACGGCCTGACGGAGGTTTGCCGACATCTGGCGGAGATGATCGTGAAAGACGGAGAAGGGGCGACCAAATTCGTCACGGTGGAGGTGAGCGGTGCCCGGAACGGTCGCGAGGCCCACCTGGCAGCGGTAGCTGTGGCCGACTCCACGCTGGTCAAAACCTCCTGGTTCGGCCAGGACCTGAACTGGGGCCGCATGGTGGCCGCTGTCGGATACTCCGGAGCCAAAGTTGATCCGGACCGGATCTCGATTTTTTTAAACGGGTTAGCCGTGGTCGACAACGGCACCGCCGTGCCGGACCGGTACTTCGCCCGCGCCGCCCGCGAGATGCGCCGGCGGGAACTGCACTTTCTGATCGACCTGAGGATAGGCCGGGGTTGGGATCGAGTGCTGACCTGCGACCTCTCTGAAGAATATGTCCGTAGAAACGCACGATACACCAGCTGATCCCAGGGCGGTGTGCAACTCTCCGAAACATAACGGGTTTGTCATTCCGGTCCCCCCAGTAACGTATAATTTGCGAACAAAAAAACACACGGATTTTTTTCTGTTAAAATCGTTGCGGATGCGGTAAAATACATGAAAGTGCTTCTTCGGGAGCACAATACACACGCTCTCCCGGCTGGAGAAAGGGTTCCCGATCGGGTGCTTCGGCGTCGAGGGGGGGGGCGGAGGCTGAAACCCTGCAGGAGGAATATATGTCGAACATCACGATGAAACAGCTTCTTGAGGCCGGGGTTCAATTCGGACACCAGACCAAGAGGTGGAACCCCAAGATGAAAAAGTACATTTTCGATGCCCGCAACGGCATTTACATTATCGATCTCCAGAAGACGCTGCAGCTCTTCCGGGAAGCCTGCGAGTTTGTGAAAAACCTGGTCGCAGAGGGGGAGGCGGTGGTCTACATCGGGACGAAAAAACAGGCCCAGGACGTCATCACCGAGGAAGCCGAACGCGGTGGCATGTTTTATGTCAACCAGCGTTGGCTGGGGGGGACGCTGACCAATTTCTCGACCATCCATCTGGGAATTGTCCGCCTGAAGAAATACGAGGAGATCAAAGAGCAGGGCTTCCCGGCAATGAAAAAAAAGGAAGTGAGCCGTATCGAGAGAGAGCTTTTCAAGCTCCAGAAGTATTTCGGCGGAGTGAGGGGGATGGACCGCCGGCCGGGGGCGATCTTCGTGGTGGACACCAAGAAGGAGCGGATTGCGGTGCATGAGGCCAACCGTCTCGGCATTCCCGTGATCGGGGTGGTGGACACCAATTCCGACCCCGACGGCATCGATTACATTATTCCCAGCAATGACGACGCCATACGTGCCATCAAGTTGGTAGCGTCCCGGATCACTGACGCGGTTCTGGAGGGAAGCCAGATCTATCAGGCAAAAAAGGAGGCCGAGGCCCAGGAAGAGGCCAAGCGGGCGGCCGAGGCCGAGGAGGAAGAAGCCGCCGAGGCCGTGGCCGAGGAACCGAAGAAGAAGCCCCGCCGTGCCGGGGCAAAGAAGGCCGCGCCCCGGAAAAAAACTGCCGCGAAGCCTCCCGAGGAAACCCCCACCCTCACTCCGGCGTCGGAGACTTCCGCCTCGGCGGTGGAGGAGGGATCACAGTGAACGTTACGGCCCACCTCGTAAAGGAATTGCGGGAGAAGACCGGCTGCGGTTTCATGGACTGCAAGGCAGCCCTGGTGGACAGCGGGGGAGACATTGAAACCGCCGTTGAGCACCTCCGGAAAAAAGGGATCGCCGCCGCTGCCAAGAAGGCCCACCGGGCCACGGGCGAGGGGTTGATCGAATCATACATCCACCCCGGCGGCAAGATCGGCGTCCTGTTGGAGGTAAACTGTGAGACCGATTTCGTGGCCCGTACCGATGATTTTAAGGTGCTCGTGCGGGATCTGGCCCTTCAAATCGCAGCTGCCGGCCCGGCCTTTCTAGGGCGTAACGACATCCCGGCGGAGGTTATAGCAAAAGAGAAAGAGATTCTCTTGGAACAGGTCCGGGACACCGGAAAGCCGGAGAAGGTTCTGGAGAAGATCGTGGCCGGTCGCCTGGAAAAGTACTTCGAGGAGACCTGCCTACTGGAGCAGAGGTTCGTCAAAGACCAGGAGCGCCGTGTGAAGGATATTGTCGGAGAACACATCGCCAAGCTGGGGGAGAATATCCAGGTGCGCCGGTTCCAGAGATACCAACTCGGAAGGGATTAGTCCTTGGCCCGAAAACGACCGCAGTACCGGAGAATACTTTTAAAGCTCAGCGGTGAGGCGCTGATGGGAGCACGGGAGTGGGGGGTTGACTATCTTGTGCTGACGAACCTCTCCCGCCAGATCCTGGAAATCCAAAAACTGGGTGTTGAGATAGCCATAGTCATCGGGGGCGGGAACATTATCCGCGGCTCGGAGGAATCACAGCGAGCGGGTTTGGACCGGCCTTCCGCCGACTACATGGGGATGCTGTCGACAGTCATCAACGCCCTGGCCATCCAGAGTGTCCTGGAAAAACTCGGGGCTCTTACCCGGGTCATGAGCGCCATCGAAATCCATCAGGTGGCGGAGTCTTACATTCGCCGGAGGGCCATCCGTCATCTCGAGAAAGGCCGGATCGTTATCTTCGCCGCCGGAACCGGTAATCCCTATTTCACCACCGACACCGCCGCCGCTCTTCGGGCCATGGAAATTGGGGCGGAAGTCCTTCTCAAGGCGACCAAGGTCGACGGTATTTACAACGCCGACCCGCTCACGCATCCTCGTGCCCGAAAGTTCAAAAAGCTCAGTTACATCGAGGTCCTGAACCGCAGGCTGGCAGTGATAGACTCCTCCGCCATCTCGCTGTGCATGGACAATCAGCTTCCGATAGTGGTGTTCAACCTGAACAAGAAGGGCAACCTGATGCGGCTCACCCTGGGGGAGAGCATCGGGACCATTGTCCGGTAAGAATCGGCGTGACGCTGGAAAAAATCGACCCCACCACCCGGGAGAAAATGAAGCAGACGATCGCGGTACTGCAGAAGGAACTTGCTGGAATCCGAACCGGCAGGGCCTCGCCGGCTATCCTGGACAGCGTGCAGATCGAATATTACAACACCCTGACTCCGCTTAACCAGTTGGCCTCGATCTCGGTGCCGGAGAGCCGCCTGATGGTCATTCAGCCCTGGGATCCGACGGTCCTGGGAGAGATCGAGAAGACTATCCTCCGGGCCAACCTCGGCCTGACGCCGACCAACGACGGCAAGGTGATCAGGATCTCGATCCCGGCCCTGACCGAGGAGAGGAGACGGGAACTGGTCAAGGTTGCAAAAAAGATGGCCGAGGGGAGCCGCGTTTCACTCCGCAATATCCGTCGAGACATGAACTTGCAGGTGAAAGAACTTGAGAAGCGGAAAGAGATTTCCGAGGACGAGATGCACCATGGACAGGACGAAATCCAGAAATTGACCGGTACCTTCACCGAGCAGGTCAACCAGATCATCCAGAGCAAAGAAAAAGAGATACTCGAGATATGATCAGCGCTCGGCTTTCGGCAGACAGCTTTCAGCTCGAATCCATGCAGCCCCTATGTGCCGGGGCCTTGGAAATCCCACATCTTTGAAACTACTCCTGGAGTTGTTGGGCTATTGATTGTGCAAGTTAATACCGAAGGCTGATCGCGGAAGGCTAATGGCTGAATCTTTAAACCAATGGCCTCGCCACCTGGCCATTATCATGGACGGCAACGGCCGCTGGGCCAGGCAGCGCCGGCTTCCCAGGATCGAAGGCCACCGCGCCGGGATCAAGTCCGTGCAGTCGGCAGCGGAGGCCTGCATCGAGTTGGGAATTTCTTACCTCACCCTCTACACCTTCTCCCTGGAAAACTGGCAGCGGCCCAAGTACGAGGTCAACGAGCTGATGCGCCTTTTGCAGCACTATCTCAGCGCCGAGGTCTCGCGTTTGCACGAGCACTCTATCCGCCTTCTCGCGATAGGCCGTCTGGACCGTCTGCCGAAACTCGTTTCCCTCAAGCTCCGGAAGGTGATGCAGGAAACCTCTGCCTATCGTAAGCTGACGCTGGTCCTGGCCCTCAGCTATGGCGGACGGACCGAGATAGTGGACGCCGTGAACTCCATCGCGAAGGCGCGCGCCAGAGGGGTCCTCTGTGACGGCCCACTCACCCCGGAGCGCTTCGCCGAGCACCTCTATGACCCTGAGCTTCCCCCGCCGGACTTGCTCCTTCGTACCAGCGGAGAGATGCGTCTCAGTAATTTTCTCCTCTGGGAGGCGGCGCGCGCCCGTCTCTATTTCGCTCCCGTCCTCTGGCCGGACTTCGGGAAGGCTGAGCTGGAAAAGGCCATCGACGAGATCCGGTCGCAGGTCGCCGTTCCGGGAGGGGTGCACCAGTGAACGCCGCACTGCAGAAGAGGATCCTCAGTGCCCTGGTCGGTATCCCGCTGGTGCTGGCGGCGGTGTTTCTCACAGGTCGGGGGGTCTTTTTGGGAGTCATCCTGGTTCTGTTTCTCATCGCCCTCTGGGAGTATCTCCGGCTCTGCCGCGTCGGGGCGGGGCTGACGCTGGCGGCGATGACCGGCGGGGCCCTGTCGGTGGCGGCGGTTTCCGCGGGAATGGAGTTCGCCTTTTTCGGCGTCGGCCTCCTTCTAGTTCTGGTGGCTTCCCTCTGGAGGGTCGATGATCCGGAGCGGCGCTTCCGTGCCCTGGCAGAGGCGGTGCTGGGGATGGCCTACCTCGGCTTTTCTCTGATTTGCTTTTACCGGCTCCGGGAAATCCCCGGAGGCGCTTTCTGGCTCGTCCTCCTGCTCGCAGTGGTCTGGGGGGGCGATTCCCTGGCTTTTTACGGCGGCTCCCGTTTCGGGAAGAAACTGCTGGCTGCGCAGGTCAGCCCGCGCAAGACGAGGGGCGGGGCGGCCTGGGGTGTGGCCGGCAGTGTGGCCGGGGGCGTGGTGTTGGCAGGATTGTTCAGGACCGGCCTCCCTCTGAGCCGCGTGGTGTACCTGAGCATCATGGTCGGTGTCGCCGGGCAGCTCGGTGACCTCCTCCAGTCACTCTGGAAACGGGCCAAGGGGGCAAAGGATTCCGGGAATCTTATCCCGGGTCACGGCGGTCTTTTGGATCGGATAGACAGCATTCTCCTGGGTGTGCCGGTGGGATACCTCATGATCCGGAACTGGGGGTTTTGATCTCATGAAGAACGTCGCTATTCTCGGTTCCACAGGCTCTGTGGGCGAGAATACCATGGAGGTCATACGCGCCTCGGGAGGGGTCCTCCGTGCCGTCGCCCTCGGCGCCGGTTCGAATTCTCGCCGCCTCGTCGAGCAGGTCCGAGAATTCCGGCCCCGCCTGGCGGCCATTGCGGATCCCGCGGCGGTCGGGGAGATGCGGCGGGAGCTCTCCGGCCTCGGGGGGGAGGTGGCCGGAGGGGAGGAGGGGATGGCTCAGGTAGCCACCTTTCCGGATGCGGAGATGGTAGTCTCGGCGATTGTCGGGGCCGCCGGCATTCGGCCGACCTACCGTGCGGCGTTGGCCGGCAAGGATATCGCCCTGGCGAACAAAGAGACCCTGGTCGCCACCGGCGAGGTGATGATGTCCGC
>JAUVQV010000234.1 GCA_030597995.1 Candidatus Rokuibacteriota bacterium | reverse complement strand
GTCCTGTTATTCTATAAAAAAAACACCTCTTGTCAACGTTCTCCGCACCCAGAGCAACCTCTCCTTTACTTCCCCATTGTCCAGTTCGCTGATGGTGCCCCCTCAGCGAACCGCCTCCTCCCTTCCCTTGACAGTTTCGAGCCGCGATTGCTACTATGCTGTCATACCTCGAAATGCTTCCAGAAAAGGAGGTGCGTTATGCCGGAGAATGTCGGGACCACCTTGAGTAAGTTCATCGTTGAGCAGCAAATGCAGCATCCCGGAGCGACCGGCGAGTTGAGCGGCCTACTCTCGGATCTCATCATATGCGCCAAAATCATCTCCCGTGAAGTGAACAAGGCCGGTCTCGTGGAGATACTCGGTCTGACCGGCCATCGCAATGTCCAGGGCGAAGAAGTGATGAAACTCGACACCTTCGCCAACGAGACCGTCATCAAGAATATGGCCTACACCGGTCACCTCTGTGCCATGGCTTCCGAGGAAGTCGCGGAGCCGATACCCATCCCCGAGGGATACCCCCGGGGAAAGTACACCCTTTTCTTTGACCCCCTGGATGGATCTTCCAATATCGATGCCAATGCCACCATCGGCACCATCTTCTCCATCCATCGCTGCCAAAGCGAAAAAGCGCGAGACTGCGGCAAAAATCTCCTCCAACCCGGACGAATCCAGGCCTGCGCCGGCTACTTCCTCTACGGATCTTCCACCGTCCTGATCTATTCCACCGGGGACGGGGTCCACAGTTTTACTCTCGATCCCTCGGTGGGTGAATTCCTCCTCTCCAAGGAAAACATCCGCATTCCGGAGAGCGGCAAGATCTACAGTGTCAACGAGGGAAACTCCAACTACTGGGAACCCGCGGTCCAGCGTTACGTCGACTACCTCAAAACTCCCACCGCGGATCGGAAACCGTACAGCACCCGGTACATCGGTTCCCTGGTGGCGGACTTCCACCGCACCCTGCTCTACGGCGGTATCTTCGCCTATCCGGCGGATTCCAAAGACCCCAAGAAACCCTCCGGGAAACTCCGCCTCCTCTGTGAAGCCTCCCCTCTGGCCTTCATCTGCGAGCAGGCAGGCGGGGCGGCCTCCACCGGCCGGGAGAAGATTCTGGATATAGTCCCCGATTCCCTGCACCAGAGGGTCCCACTCTTCATAGGCTCGGAACGGGAAGTTGAGTGGGCCGAAAAATTCATTGCGGGGGAGATGTAAGAAGCGCCGGCCACCGGGACCGTCGAGACCGAACGCCGGGAACCGTCGGGGACTACTCCGGAGTGCCTTCCGCGCCCCCGATAATTTTCCCGCTGCCGGCCTCCACAAAAAGATGGTGAACCAGGTCCACGGCACCCCCCCCGTCTATTCTGAAAGGGACCACCCAGGCCAACCGCACGTCCTCTCCGAGGTATGGGGCGAACCAGGTGTTCGGGCGCACATACCCCATGGTCGCCGGGAGGGCGGCGGAAAACACGGCCCCTTCCCCGAGGTGAGCAGCCAGATTGTGCTTCCGAAGTGTCACGGCAGCGATTTTTTCGGCCGCCGCGCGGCTGATGCTCACTTTGGGAGCCGGTTTGGAGTCCAGAAAATCGACTGCCAACTCGTACCGGTATAAGTTGCCGGTGGAGGCGTCGAGCAGCATCTCCACCAGAGCTTGAAAGTATCGGACTCCCCCGGTTGAGGTTGAATATCGAACCTCATAGTACACGCCTTCCCCTCCTCGAACCCCGTAGCGGCGGATACCCTCCAGGGGCAAACCTCCTTCGGGATAGAGGAGGGCCAGGTAGCGGTCGGCATCTTTAGAGGCCTCGCTCATGGGATGGATCGGTTCCCCGGCCTCCCGCCGGCTGACATTCCCGAAGTTAACATAGACTGCGACCAACCCGCTTCTCACGTCGAAGACCGCCGAATCGTAAGGCCTCCTCGACTCTTTGCTCCCCCTGGTCCAGCCCTCGATTTTCACTGCCGGGCGACCCAGATGAAGCAGCCACGTCCAGGTGCTCGGCACCGCGCCGGGGCCCGCGACAAGTCGACCCCGGAATTGACTCACCGCCCTGAGGGCTGTTTTCGCGTCAAGGTCGAGGTCGTCCGCCAAGACCGGCACCGCCGCCAGCCACCCGAGCACCGTTGCGGCGGTCAGCACCCGCCAAGGGACCCGGATTTCAAGTCCCCGGCTGGCCGCCGCCGGGAATCTCCGGAAAGGGCTGTGCTCCCGGCAATTCACTCTTCTTCGTATTTGATAATCTCCACCGGGCAGTTGGTTGCAGACTCGATGATGCAGTCCGTGTTCGCCGCCAGATCCGCCCCCTCGATAACCGCAGCCGTCTCGTCACCCAGAACAAAGACCTCCGGACACAAGTCGGAACAGACGCCGCATACCGTGCATTCCTCTTCGATCCAAGCTTTTGTGACTGTCATTTTTCGACTCCCTCCTGAATATGAGCGACAAATTGAACGAAGAGTGTAACCTCCTCACATATCGATTGCAAGCCGCTTTTCAGAGGGCGGCGGCGGGCGCGGCCTTCCCTTGCTTGACGGGAACCGCGCCCGGAATTACCATTTCACCATGGCATCTGTCGATCACCGGATCGGGGAGATCCTGCAGGCCGTAAACCGTGTTGTCCTCGGAAAGGATGAAGCAGTCCGGCTGGCACTCTCCTGCCTCCTGGCGCGGGGGCACCTGCTGCTGGAAGATCTCCCCGGAGTCGGAAAAACCACCCTGGCCCTGGCCCTGGCCCACACCCTGGGGCTTCACT
>JAUVQV010000096.1 GCA_030597995.1 Candidatus Rokuibacteriota bacterium | reverse complement strand
TACTCACGACCTCGATCTTCAAGCCGGCAGTCCCACCCGTCCGCACAATTGCCGCCAACACTGAATCGGCGGCCAGGCGATCATTGACCACGAGAATTTGAGTGGCCCTCAGGTACGGAACCCAGCCTACGGTAATCTGACCGTGGACCAGACGATCATCGACCCTGACCAATGAGATCATGACCTCTTGCGTTCCCGGTTTTTCTGCGAACGGGAAGCCGGAGCCTCATGCCTGGTGCCGCTCTCCAAGACCTCGCTCGCGACAAGAATGCTGTCCCTGGCATGTTTCTTCACTCGGTTCGCGGTTTCACGTAGGCCGGACTCCTTACGGGCAAGAGTGGCCTTCAGGAGCATCGGCAGGTTCACTCCGGAGACCACCTCCACCTGGGACCGGCCGAGGAGGGAAAGACAGAGATTTGAAGGTGTCCCCCCGAGCATGTCTGTCAAAATCAGGACCCCATCGCCGGAGTCCGCCTTCTGGACGGCCCGGCTCAATTTTCCTTTGGCCGCCTGTATGTTGTCCGCCAGCTGGAGGGAGAGGGGCTCGACCTGAGATTGCTCTCCGACAATCATCTTCATAGAGCGAATAAACGCCTCTCCCAGTTCGCCGTGCGTGGCTAACACCAGACCGATCATATAAACCTCCTGATTCTATTCCCCCTGGATATCGCGGTTGCGGACCGAAACCGAATAACCTTCTTCCTCCAAAAACCCGGCGACGGCCCGGGCGATCACCACTGAGCGATGTCTCCCCCCGGTGCAGCCGATCCCGATCGTGAGGTAGACCTTCCCATCCAAATGATAACGGGGCACGACAAATTTTAAAAATTGGAAAAATTCCTTGAGAAAGACCTTTGTTTCTGGCCTCTGCATCACATACTCTCGCACCGGATCGTCCAGACCGGTCTGCGACTTGAGGTGCTCTATGAAAAAGGGGTTTGGGAGGAACCGGACATCGAACACCAGGTCGGCGTCGAAGGGCAACCCGAACTTGTAGCCGAAAGAGAGCACGGAAATAACAAGCTCCTCGGCGCTGCCGCTCTCCTTGCTGATTTCGAATATTTTCTCACGCAGGTCCCGGAGGCTCATCCGCGATGTACCTATCACCTGATCGGCCAGCGCCCTCAGGGGGGCGAGTTCCTGTATCTCCAGCCGTATGGCCTCACGCAGGGAGCCCATACCACCCAAGGGATGCGTGCGGCGGGTTTCACTGAAGCGCCGCACCAGGACTTTCTCCGAGGCCTCGAAGAAGAGCAGCCGCAGCGGCACTCCGCGGTCTCGGATCTTCTGGAAGGTGGCAGGGAATTTTTCAACGAACTCCTTCACGCGGATATCCATCCCCAGCACCACCCGTTTCACATCTATGGCGCTTTCCTGAAACAGCTCCAGTATCTTGGGAAGGAGGGCGATCGGCAGATTGTCCACGCAATATGAACCCAGATCCTCGAACGCCTTGATGGCGGTACTCCTTCCAGATCCCGAAAGCCCACTGATAACGATGAACTCTGTTCTCTTAGTCATTGCGCCGACAACATGGTTATCCCAACTGTCTGTTCCTTCCCCTTCGGGTCTTCACGAGGCGGCGGGACAAAGTGCGGTCCAGCTCCCGTGCGGTGTAGCCACCCTGCTTTTTCAGGAGGTGGTTCCGGGCGGCGACCTCCAGAATCACCGCCATATTGCGGCCGGCGTTGACCGGGATGCGGAGGTAGGGAAGTTGAAAATTCAGGATACAATAACGCTCCTCTTCCACCCCCAGGCGGTCGTAGGCCTGATGCATGTTCCACTCTTCCAGCTCGACGACCAGTTCAACAGCCTTTGACGACAAGACGGCGGCCACCCCGAACAGATCCTGGATATTGATTATTCCCAGCCCCCGGATTTCCATGTGGTAATTGAAAAGACCGGTGCCGCTGCCCACCATCGCCCGATCGCTGAGTCGGCGCAACACGATAATATCGTCGGCAATCAGGCGGTGTCCCCGCATGACCAGATCCAAAGCCGATTCGCTCTTGCCGATACCGCTTGGCCCCAGGATGAGAACGCCTACCCCGAACACTTCCATCAATACTCCGTGGACGGTAGTTCCGGCCGTGAAGAGAATTTTCAGAAACCGGCTCAGTCGTGTGACGGACCTGGAGGCCGGCTCCCGAGAAAAAATGACGGGCAGGCGTCGGCGCTGCCCCTCACGCAGCAAGGCGGCCGGAACCTCGGGGTCCCCCGGAATCACCAAGGCCGCCATCGGAACCGAGCAGATGTCAGCGGCGATTTGCCGCTGACGGCCGAGGTCCTGCTTCAATAGGTAGCGGATCGCCGACGGTCCCAGGACGTGAAGGCTTTCGGCCATGGGACTCCTCTTTGAGTCATCCCGGGGCAATGTCAGCTCCCGGATTTTCGAATCTCTCACCGGCCGACCCAATCCCCTGGAACCGGCCAGAAGTTTCAACCCCAGATGGGGATCTGAAATAACGTCCCCGACAGTCAAATCGGCGGTGCCGGACGGGCTCCGGCCCGGCCCCTGAGAGGGGCCTCGCCGCGTGCGAGCCGGCGGGTCGGACGTGTTATTCTTCCTCGTCTTCGCTGACAATTATCTTGAGCATCTCCTCCCCGCTGCCGGCCTCCAGGAGAACATGCTTGAAGTTCGGCTTCTTGAGCAGGCGAGATATTCTGGCCAGGGTTTTGAGGTGCTCGCCGGTGGAATTCTCCGGGGCCACCAGGAGGAAAAAAATGTGCACCGGGCGGCCGTCGATGGCATGAAAATCCACCCCCGCCGGAGAACGTCCCACGGCCATTCGGATCCTGGAAAGCCTTTTCACCCGGACGTGGGGAATCGCCACCCCGTCTCCGATTCCGGTGCTCCCCAGGTCCTCTCGATCCTTGAGAATCCGGACCAGTTCGACACCCTCGGGAACGAGTCCGTTTCTGACGAAGAGGGCGGTGAACTCCTGGAGGAGTCCCATCTGGTCACGCGCCTGGAGGTTTTCGATAATATTCTCGACGGAAAGGATATCGGCCAGTTTCATCAGGAACCCTTAGGAGTGGGGCTGAACCAGGCCAAAGTGCCCGTCGCTCCTCTTATAGACAACATTGACCTGTCCGCTCTGAGTGTTGTGGAAAACTAAAAAGAGGCCATTGAGTCCCTGGAGTTCCCGGACAGCATCATCAACCGTAAGCGGCTTGGCCGCGAAAGTCTCGGCCACAATAACTCGTGGAGGGTCCGGGAAACCCTCCTCCTCGGGGACGGCGTCCTCCTTCCCTTCCTGTCGTTTCTTGCTCTTGATCCTTTCTTTCAGACGCTTGGCCTGGGCTTCGATCTTGCTCATCACCTGGTCGATGGAGGAGTACATACTCTCGGTCTCCTCCCTGCCCCGGAGCGTAGCCCCGTGAGCCTGGACCACAACCTCAGTGATGTGGCGGTATTTTTCCACCGAGAGGGTAATGTGCACCGCGATGATCTTGTCGAGGTAGCGGCAGGCACGACTCATCTTTTGGGTGGCGTAATCCCGCAGCGGCTCGGTGATGTCGATCTGTCTCCCGGTTACCGTGATGGGAAAAGTCATGTCACTCCGACCCCCTCTCTTTACAAAAAGAACGTGTTTTTTCGGAGTTATCAAAGAAGGTGCTCATCAGTACATCTGACGGCGGCGGCTGGCCGGCAAAATATTTATCAGCCCACGATATTTGGCCACCGTCCGGCGGGCAATGTTCAATAAATGCTCCTCCCTGAGACAGCGCACGATTTCAAGGTCACTCAAAGGACATCGGGTATCTTCCTGGGCGATTATCTTCTGTATTATTTCCTGAACGGAAACCGAGGCCATGGACCCGCCTTCGCTCCGGTTGATGGCGCTGTTGAAGAAGAATTTCAGCTCCAGGAGCCCCTGCGGTGTCTGCGCATACTTTTTACTCGTCACCCTGCTGACCGTAGATTCATGCATGTTGATGTCCTCGGCCACCGTCCGCAGCACCAGCGGCTGGAGAAAGTTAAGTCCCCGGTCCAGAAACTCACGCTGAAATTTCACAATGCTCTTGGCCACCTTGATGATAGTCTGCTGCCGCTGCAAAATACTCTTGATCAGCCACCTCGCCGAGTTGACTTTATTGTTAAGAAACTCCTTGTCCACGTCATTCAGCCGGCCGCTGCGGAAAAGCCGGCGGTAGAAGCTGTTGATGCGAAGTTGCGGCAGACCCTCCTCGACAAGCTGCACCTGATACTCGTTGCCGACTTTGCAGATGTTGATATCCGGAACGATGTACTGGGTTGTCTCCTGGGAGTAGGAACTTCCCGGCCGGGGATCGAGGCCGGCGAGCGTCTTGGCGGCCCGGCAAACGGTTTCCAACGGAACTTTCTCGGCTCGGGCGATTTTCTTCAACCGCCGGCTCTCAAAATCACTCAGGTGCTCCCGAACGAGGCGTCCCTCAATTCCTCTCTCCAAACCGAGGTTCCTCAGCTGCTGCAGGAGACACTCCGACAGATTCCGGGCCCCGATTCCCGGCGGGTCAATCTCTTGCACCAGCCGAATTACAGCCTCAACCGTTTCCGGCGTGACCCTGAGGCTTTCAGACAATTCCTCCGCCGCCGCCCGGAGATAACCGCTCTCGTCTATATTCCCTATGATTTCGTAACCTATCAGCTTCTCCTCTTCGCTGCGGGCGGAAATATGGAGCTGCTTCAGCAGATGATCCTGGAGAGATTCCGAGGTGGGCAGGACGTTCTCATAGGTGGGCGACTCGGTAGTGTGGCGCGGTTCATAGTTGCTGCCAAACTCCCCCAGGTAGTTGAACCATTCGTTGTCCAACTCCCGGGCCATCACTCCCCCGTCTTGCCCTTCGCCGTCGGTCGGGGCCGTCTCGGGAGACGGGTTTTCCCTTTTCACCTCTCCCGGCGCGGCGTCGCTTGCCGGTTTCTCCTCCAAGGTCGGGTTCTCCAGCAGCTCCTGTCGGATGTACTGCAACAGCTCCTGGCGGGAATACTGCAGAAGCTTGATGGCTTGCTGCAGGGTGGGTGTCAGGACAAGCCTCTGCGAGAGCTTTAATGAAAGTCTGGGTTCCATTTTTCTATATCACGCCCCACCGGCGGAAAGCTGGAACCGTTCGCCGAGGTATATCTGCCGCGCTCTTTCGCTGCTGGCAATCTCCTCGGGAGTGCCGGTTTCCAGTATGCTCCCACAATTAATGATATACGCTCGATCAGTAATCTCAAGTGTTTCTTGTACATTGTGGTCCGTGATGAGCACTCCGATCCGGCGTTCCTTTAAACTCGCAATGAT
>JAUVQV010000214.1 GCA_030597995.1 Candidatus Rokuibacteriota bacterium | reverse complement strand
TCAGCCGGAGGAGGGCCCGGACCGAAGTCTCTTTCGGGCCGCCTCCGGATCTCGCTCTGCCGGGGGGGGCTTTTGCGTCAGGTTTGCAGCACCGGAGCAGTGCCGGCGAGGGAGAGACTGTCGGTGGAGTCGGATTTCATCAGGACGGTATCCCCTGCGCTCAGTCTTTCTGAGATTCCAGCTCACGAATCAATTCCACCACACGACGCACCGCGATCGCGGTTAACTCCCGGCCCTTTTCGGTGGTGGCACGCGTGGGGTCGCCCCAGACCCCGCCCGGCCAATACCGTCTCTTGTTGCGGACCAGGAGGCATGAGGGGAGCCTCGGGTATTCGGCCTCGGCTTTTCCCTGCACCAGCTCCGGGAAAAGGAACATAATGCGGGAAGTCTCGATCTCCCCGGCGTGAGAATCATTTTCGGTCTCGACCACCGCCCGCCCGCGCTCCTGTATTTCGCGGTATTCCGAAATTACCGCCACCCGGGAGTCCGGGAGTTGAGCCAGCAGATCTTCTCCGGCGTCCACCAGGGTGATGAGGTGGGATTTCCCCGCGTGCCCGGAAATCAGTACAAAGTTCCTCAGGCCATGCCGGTAGAACTCCCGCCCGAGGTCCATGACCAGGGCCTTGAGAGTGGGGACGCTGAGACCGATCGTCCCGGGGTGATCCCGGGTGCTCCGGCAGACACCGTAGGGTATCTCCGGCGCCACAAAAGCCCCCGTCTGGTCAGCGGCGCGGAGACAGATCTCTTTTACCTGCAGGGTGTCGGTCCCCAGGGGGAGGTGCGGCCCATGCTGTTCGAGAGAACCGAAGGGGAGGACGACCGTGCGCGAACGTGTTCGCCCTTCTTCGAATTGGGGCATTGTCATCCGGTCCAGCTTCACAGGCAGGTCTCAGTGTAAACCGCAGGGTGAACTACTTTTTCTTTTCCCTCCACACCTGTATATCGCGAGCGATCTCCTCTTCCATGGCCAGTTGGGTCTGATCACACTCGATTACAATGGTGGGGTAATGCTGGTGGATTTTGATTACCATTCCCGGAGAGATTCCGAACGCCATCAGTTTGTGGATGCGGGATGGTGATTTCGAGCTGAAATAGGCTACACGCCCCTTCTCCCCCGGTGCCAGCCGGGTGAGGGGCACGACCAGACTTTCCACAACCTGGTGGGCTTCGCGGCAGCATTTCCCCTCGGGGATAGGGGAACCGTGTGGACATTCCCGGGGATGGCCGAGGAGGGTGCAGATACTCTCCGTTACCTGTTCGGCCAGCAGGTGCTCGAACTCACAGGCGCTCTCCTCGGTGGCCTCCACCTCCAGGTTGAGGATGTCGTGGAGGAGCCTCTCCGCGAGCCGGTGGCGGCGAATGACCAGCTGGGCTTCCACCTCGCCCCGGGGTGTCAGCTGGAGTTCATTTCCCTGGACCTCGGCCAGGCCGGCCTCGGTCACGGCCTGAATCAGCTGGTCGTCGATTTTGACCTTCGATACTTCCTGGATGGAGGAGAGGCTCCTCTCCTTGAGCTCCCGGGCCGCCCACACAGCTTCCAGGGCTTCTTCTATGGCACGGCTCTCGTTCATCGCGGAATGAAATTGTAAATGAAGGGGTTGGAAGATACAAGGCGCTTCGGGTGCTCGGAGCTATGAAGTCTGCCCGAACGTGATTGCCTGATTCCCCCCGACCTGCTTGGCGAGGTACATGGCCTCGTCGGCCTCTTTGATCAGTTTTATAAGGTCGTGTTTACCGGTCAGTTTGGTCACCCCGATCGAGAGAGTGAGATTCAGTTTCTCTTTGGAGAAATGGCTGCGGATCCGTTCGGATACCCTGAGGGCCGTGGTCTGGTCGGCTTCGGGGAGAAGGACGACGAATTCGTCTCCGCCGTAGCGGAAAGGGACATCAACGTCCTGCCGGCAGGCCGCCTTCAGGCTGGAAGCCAGGCGGACCAGGGCGGCGTCCCCGGCGAGATGACCATAGCGGTCGTTGTAGTCTTTGAAGTTGTCGATGTCGACCAGGAGGAGCGCCAGGGGGTGAGCCTGGCGGCGGGCACGGTTCATCTCCGTCTCGAGGACATGGTAGAAGTGTCTTTGGTTGTAAAGCCCCGACAATCCATCGGTCCGGCTGAGGCGGACGAGTTCTTTGAGCAGGTGCGACTTTTCCAGGGCCTTCTCGATGGTGATCAGGAGCAGTTCCAGATCGAAGGGCTTTTCGATATAGTCCCAGACCCCTTGCCGCAGGGCCTCGATTACCGTTTCCTTGGAACCCTGGCCGGTGATAATGATGACCTGGGTTTCGGGGGTTTTCTTCCGGACTTCGGCGGCGAGCTGGAGCCCGTCGATATTTTCCATCTTGAGGTCGGTGACGATGACATCGAAGGCAGTGGAGTTCAATCTCTCCAGCGCCATGAGGCTGCCCTTGACGGCCTCGACATGATAGTGGCGGCCTTCGAGAAAACGTTTGACCGACCATCGCAGAAGGTCTTCGTCCTCGACCAGGAGGATGCGCCTGCAAATATTGTCGCTTTCCTTCATGCCTTGCTCTCCACTTTATATACTTCCTTCAGTGTGTGCCGGTTACGCGGTGAGCCGGCCGCTTCACGATTTCACTCTTTCCCCACGGGAGGAGGTTCGCTCTCCTCGGGCGGGCCGGCCTCCATATCCGCGCTGTGCATGAAGCGTTTTTTCAGCAGATTGCTTATGACGAGCGCCAGGAACAACGCAAAACAGCCTTCGATCCAGCGGATGAAGAAGGGTTTGCCGCTCATGAACGTGAGATAGATGACATACAGCACAAAGACGAGCAGAGGGCTGAAAATCACGATTTTCTCCTGTTGAGAGAGCGGCACCTTTCTCCTTTCGCAGTCCGTTACACTATATTCCCCGCCATCAAATTTTCAAACTAAAATAGTACCAGCCGGAAAAAGTTCAGAACTTGCCCATTTTTTTTATTCGGTGGTCAGGGCTCGTCGGGGGGGGGACCAGGGGGGGGCGGCGGAAGAGGTGGGGCCCAACATGAAAAACCCGCCCCGCCCAGGGGCCAAAACGGCCGGCGGCCGCAGACCCCCCCCGGAGGGC
>JAUVQV010000064.1 GCA_030597995.1 Candidatus Rokuibacteriota bacterium | reverse complement strand
GGGCAGCCTCGGGACGCACAAGGCCCTGGGCTTGGCCAAGGAGAAGGGGGCGGTCTTCCTCCTGGCATCCACCTCCGAGGTCTACGGCGACCCTCTGGTCCACCCCCAGCGGGAGGACTACTGGGGCAACGTCAACCCCATCGGTCCCCGGGGGGTATATGACGAGGCCAAGCGCTTCGCGGAGGCTTTGACCATGGCCTACCACCGCTATCACGGCGTTCGTACTCGGATCGCAAGGATATTCAATACCTACGGGTCGAGGATGCGCATCCGGGACGGCCGGGCAATACCGAACTTCACCTGCCAGGCCCTGCGGCAAGAGGAGATCACCGTCTATGGAAATGGCCGCCAGACCCGGAGTTTTTGCTCGGTCAGGGATATGGTCGAGGGGCTGGTTCTTCTTTTGAAGGAGGGGGGGGCGGAGCCGGTCAACCTCGGCAATCCCGCCGAGTACGCGATCGAGGATCTGGCGCAGAAGATCGTGACACTCACCGGCAGCGCGAGCCGGATCGTCCATGTCGAGCTTCCCGTAGACGACCCCAAGGTCCGGCAGCCCGACATCGCCCTGGCCTCCTCTCGCCTCGGCTGGACCCCGAAGGTCGACCTGGAAAGCGGTCTGCTCGAAACCATAGAGTACTTCAGACAAAAGTTGGCAGCCGCGGCGGGGGAGGCGGCGGGGTGACGAAAAGCATCCTGATCACCGGCGGGGCGGGGTTCATCGGTTCGCACCTGGCCGGAGCCTTCCTCGAGAGGGGGTGGAAGGTGTCGATAATCGACAACCTTTCCACCGGCCGTCTGGAGAATGTCCCCTCCGGGGCCCGGTTCTATCGGGCCGACATTACCGATGACGAGTCCCTCGATTCCATATTCGCCGCGGAGCGGCCGGAGGTGATCAATCACCACGCGGCCCAAACCAGTGTCCGGTTCTCGACCGGCGACCCGGGACACGATCTCCGGGTCAATGTTCTGGGAACTCTCAATCTCATTACCCGGGGAGTCCGTCACGGGGCGCGTCTTTTCGTCTTCGCCTCCAGCGGGGGGGCCCTCTACGGCGACGGCGTTGACATGCCGACGCCGGAGGATGCCCCCTGCCGGCCCGCCAGCCCTTACGGAGTAGCGAAGCTGGGAGCGGAGCACTATCTGGAATGGGCGGAACGTTCTTCGGGATTGCCGAGCATCCGTCTGCGTTATTCCAACGTGTACGGACCGCGCCAGGATCCCCTCGGCGAGGCCGGCGTGGTGGCTATCTTCTCTCATGCCATGCTCGCAGGAAAAGAAACCGTGATCAACGGTGATGGCTGCCAGACCAGGGATTCTATTTACGTGAGGGACGTGGTGCAGGCCAACGTCGTCGCGGTGGAGTCGTCTCTCACCGGAACGTATAATATAGGGTGCGGGAGAGAGACGGACGTCAACGCCCTCTTCGACGTTTTGGCCGGACTGACCGCATACCGGGGGGTGAAAACGCACGGGCCGGCGATGCCGGGGGAGCAATTGCGGAGTTGCCTGGAGGCGCGCCGGTTCCGGGAGGCTACCGGCTGGGAACCGGCGGCCGGCCTGGAAGAGGGGCTGTCCATGACCGTGGATTCTTTCCGCCGGAAGCTGGAGAAGAGGAAGCATGACACGGGCCGGGGCTGAGGGAGTGCTGAGAGTATTGGGAATGACCGTGCTGCTCACCGGCCAGGCGGCCTGTGTGAGTCTGGCCGTGGACGTCCCCCAACAATCGCGGTCCGTCCCGCGGACGGGTAACCGCCACGCCTACTATTATTTCATCATGGCAACAATGGAATCCCGAGAGGGGAGGATCGAGGAGGCCGAAAAACTCCTGCGCGAGGCCCTCGAGCATGATCCCGACTCCGGCTTTCTCACCATCGAGCTGGCCGTGATTGTGGCCAAGCTCGGAAAGACCGACGAGGCTGAGCAGCTGGCCCTCCGGGCCCTCGAATTGGATTCCAGCATGATGACAGGCTACCATTTTCTGGGCAACATTTACTCATCCCGAGGGCAGAAGGAAGAGGCGATTGCCGTCTATCGCAAGTTGGTGTCCCTGGATCCCTCCGTGGAAGACCCGCAGCTGCTGCTCGCCAATCTCCTCAAGGAGACCGGCCAGGTCGAGGCGGCAAAGGAAGTGTTGATCAATCTTACCGAAGAGATACCCGGCAGCTACCTCGCCCACTACCATCTCGCCCGGATCTTCGCTGCGTCAAAGAATTACGAGGCTGCCGAGGAACGTTTGAAAAAAGCGGTGAAGATCAAACCGGACTTCATTGCCGCAGTCCGGTACTTGGCCATTGTGTATGACCATTGGGGGAAAGAGGAGAAGGCCCATGAAATATACCGCGAGGCCATAAAGCTCAACCCGCACGACAGCGATGTCCGGCTCCGCCTGGGGGAGTTCTTCCTCCTCCACGAGGACTGGGACGAGGCCCTGAAACAATACGAAATGCTGCTTCGTTTCGATCCCGGGAACGTCGCTGTCAAGACCAAGATTGCCATTGTGTTCTACCAGAAAAAAGAATACGAACGGGCGATATCGACGCTGGAGAAGATTCTCGAGAAAGAACCCGGCAACACCGGGGTGCGCAGCTTCCTGGCCTCCATTTCAGAAGAGGCGGGCGACTTGGAGAAGGCGGCCTCAGAGCTTCTCCGAGTCCTGGAGCTGGAGCCGGACTCGAAGGAAGACCGCCTGCGACTTGGGATCGTGTACCGGAAGATGAAGCGGCCCGATCAGGCCCAGGAAGAATTTTCCAAAATTATCGAGCTGGATCCCAAAGCGCCGGAGGCTTACATCCAGAAGGCCGTGACTTACGAGGAGGAGGAGGACTTCGATTCCGCCGAGAAGATCCTGCGGCGCGGGTTGCAGGAACTCCCCGAGAGCGGGGATCTTTATTTCCAGCTCGGCGTTCTTTTCGACAAGAAAAAAGACCTGGAGCGGACAGTGGCCGCTTTCCGGGAAACAATCCGGGTCGATCCGCAGCACGCCAACGCCTACAACTACCTGGGCTACCTCTTTGCCGAGCGGGGGCAGAATCTCGACGAGTCCGTGGAGCTGATCAAGGCGGCTCTGGAACTGGAGCCGAAGAACGGTTTTTTTATAGACAGCCTTGGCTGGGCCTACTTTCAAAAGGGGATGATCGAGGAGGCCGCGGTCCAACTTGAAAAAGCCGCGGAACAGGTCTCGGACGACCCCGTGATCCTCGAACACCTCGGGGACGCCTACCACAAGATGGGTGAAACGCCCAAAGCCCTGGAGGCCTGGCGCAGGGCCCAAGATCTCGATCCCGAAAACGAGAAGCTGAAGACCAAAGTAGAGGATGCCAGCCGGTAACCAGATCCTTTTTGTTCCGGCGTGTATCCTCCTCCTGGCGGTCACGGGGTGTGCCTCCCTGTGGGGGGCAGGATCGTCCGTCGATCCGAAGGCGGTCTACGATGCCGTCCTGGGCTCCAATCCCGTCCTCACGGCCATGCGCGCGGAGGCGGAGGTCACAATCTCTTTCATGGGGAAGGGGATTTCCCTCCCGGGGGTAGTCCTGCTCCGCAAGCCGGACAATTTCCGCGTGGATCTTCTGGACCCTCTTGACCGCCCGGCTGTGCTTATCTTCGCTGAAGGGGAGAGTCTGGTCCAGTACCGGCCTGCGGCTTCCTTGGCCTTCAGCCTCAAGCCCTTCCCGCCCGGCTGCCGGGAAGGCAACCAGGGCGCCTGGGTGGCGGCGGTCCTGGCCGGTGGAAAACATTCCGAAACCAGAGGCCGCTACCGGGTGCGGTCCTTTTGGGGGAGGAACTATCTGGAGCGTTACCGGGAGGGGGAGTTGCAGGAGAGGATCCGATACCGCGAAGAGGAAACGGGCGCGGTCCCCGTGGAGGCGACCTGGTTCTGTGATGGTGAGCCCGCCCTGCGGGTGGAACTTCGCGATTACCGTACGGAGGGGAGCGTACGTCTCCCGGGAAATTTCACGGTTTCGTTCCCCCTGGCACACTTGACGATCTCTTTTCGCCTGGGACCCGTCGAAGGAAACCCCCGGTTCGACGAAGGCCTCTTCCATCCGCGCCTGGGCCCCGGGACGCAGAGGAAGCACTGGAAGTTCATGAAGGACAGTTAGTCTGCATTCATGAAGCTCCCTGAAATCCGTATCCGGGCTCCGGCCAAGATAAATCTCGGACTCGAGGTCCGGGAGCGCCGCCGGGACGGGTACCATCAGCTCCGCACCATCTACCAGGCGATTTCCCTGTATGATCGCCTCCGCCTTCGCCGCCGTCCCCGGGGGATAGTGGTTCGTTGCCGCCGGCTTCCGAGGTGCGGCCGGGACAACCTGGCCTGGCGAGCGGCCGCGCTCTTTGTAGAGCGCACCGGTGCCCCGGGTGGATTGGAGATCGATCTCGAAAAGGCGATCCCGGTCGGCGGGGGTCTGGGGGGCGGGAGCAGTGACGCCGCCGCCGTGCTCCTCGGCGCCGGCCGCCTCTTCGACATCAGGGTCCCTTTGGACGAGCTCCACCGGTGGGCGGCCACCCTGGGATCGGACGTCCCCTTCTTTCTGAGAGCGGGCGCCGCTTCGGGAAGCGGCCGCGGGGAGGAGATATCCCCCCTGCCGCTCTTTCGCCGGCCGGTCGCGGTCCTCATTTTCGATCCCGGCTTCGCGATCTCCACCGCGGAAATCTACCGCACGTTCCGGCCGCATCGATTGACAACAAAGGAGGATAAATTTACCATGCTGTTATCGCGGTGGAGGAGCGGAACTGCGGCCGGTCTCGGAAGGACCCTCTTCAATGATTTAGAGGAGACGGTGTTTCACCGTTATCCCCAATTGGCTGAGGTGAAGGAGTGTTTCCTTCGGCAGGGCGCCCGGGGAGCTCAGTTGAGCGGGACCGGCGCCTGCCTCTTCGGTCTTTTCGGGACCCGCGGCGAAGCCGCCAGGGCCGCCCGGGCTGTGAGCGCCGCTTTTGCCGGTCGCTGTCTTGCGGCTCGATTCCTGCCGCCGCGCCGGCGGTGGGGCGTCGTCAAGCGGTAAGACACGGGCCTTTGGAGCCCGCATTCGGAGGTTCGAATCCTCCCGCCCCAGCCAATTTCTCGTTTTCACCCCTTCGGACAGGATCGACGATCTCGGGAAATATGGTTTTCATTTTACTTGTTCAGATGTGTGCGTCACCAAGCTGCAATATTTGCGTTGGATTACGTTCTTCTTGACCTGAGCAAGGATTCGGCATTGGTTTATCTGCCGTCAGTGTAACGGCTTGTTCAACATCAACATCCTTAAACCCGGCCGCTAGGAACCATGCTTTGTAGCATGTTTTATTAGGTCGCCACCAAGAAATGTTGTCAATGTGTCCCCATGGGAGATCCATCCGAGGAGTTGGGTTCTCAACTTCTCCGGCCACAATCGTTGTGGTAGCAATGATTCGACCAGTACATACACTTCTTGCTGCCATCAGTGCTCCGATTGGATCTCTCAAATGCAACAGTAGAGCCCCCATGAATACAAGATCAAAACTCTGATCATCGAAGAGGTCCGGACAAATGTCATATACCCTCGCATTTACGTATCGAACTTTGGATTTAAGGAGATCTCGCATGATCCAAAACCCGCCACTGGCAGGGCTAAAGTAGATAGGTTCGCCACCGGGGCCAATTCGATCCGGCACGCGCTTTTCAGATTCCACGGAAGGATAGGCGTAACGACCACGTACATCAAAATCGCAATAACCCCGGGCATCAACAGTGCTAACCTCCGCGCCACATTGTTCAAAGTAAAAGGCAAACCACCCTCCTCCCGTCCCGATGTCCAGCACCTTCATTCCAGACATATCGTCAGGGAAATGGTACTCTTCAATGTTCTTTCCGATGTTATAGTCGCCCCTTACTTTGAATCCATTATCGAAATAATAGCTATGGTACCAGAATTCTTGATTAACACAGGCAGACTTAAAAGTCTCTTCATTGCAATCTCCCGTGAATTTCAGTTTGAACATTCAATTCTCCTTTTTATGATATGATCGACGATGGTTAGAATAAGGTCCTGCACCAGGCACTTCATCGATGCCGGGAACTGTTCTTTATGCTCTTTGACGATCGTTTGTCCTTGAACCAAAGAATTTCGTTTCTCGAGCACGTACCCCCCTCTGAAAAAGCTTTGCGACGGTGTTCCTGCGGGGTATTTTCCCAGCTCGCAGCAG
>JAUVQV010000018.1 GCA_030597995.1 Candidatus Rokuibacteriota bacterium | reverse complement strand
CTCAGAGTACCAGGAAAAAATCAAGGCCGCCGGAATGCCCGAGAAAGTCCTCTCCCAGGCCGAGAAACAGCTCGACCGCCTCAAGCACATGCATCCCGATGCGGCCGAGGCCTCGATGGTGCGCACCTACCTGGACTGGCTGGTGGAGGTGCCGTGGAGCAAGTCCACCGCCGACAACCTCGAGATCGAAACAGCCGAAAGAGTACTGAACGAGGATCACTATGACCTGGAGAAGGTCAAGACCCGGATCCTGGAATATCTGGCAGTGCGCAAGCTCAAGGAACAGATGAAGGGTCCGATCCTCTGCTTCGTCGGTCCTCCGGGAGTGGGCAAGACCTCACTCGGCAAGTCCATCGCCCGGGCCCTGGGGCGGAAGTTCGTCCGCATCTCCCTGGGGGGTGTCCGGGACGAGGCCGAGATCCGCGGCCACCGCCGGACCTACGTCGGGGCCCTCCCCGGAAAAATCATTCAGGGGATACACGGCGCCGGCTCAAACAATCCGGTCTTTATGATGGACGAGGTGGATAAGATCGGAACCGATTTCCGCGGCGACCCTTCGGCCGCCCTCCTCGAGGTTCTGGATCCGGAACAGAACAACTCCTTTGCCGACCACTATCTCGGTATGCCGTTCGATCTCTCTAACGTGATGTTCATCACGACCGCCAACCTCATCGATCCTATCCCTCCGGCTCTCAAGGACCGCATGGAGGTCCTGTACCTGCCGGGCTACACCGACGACGAGAAACTTCACATCGCACAGAGGTACCTTTTGTCCCGCCAGTGGGAGGAGCACGGCCTGGTATCCGAAGATCTGCACCTGTCGGAGTCGGCCATTCTCAAGATCATCCACCAATACACCCGCGAGGCCGGACTGCGCAACCTGGAGCGGGAAATCGCCGCCCTCTGCCGCAAGGTAGCCCGGAAGATCGCCTCCGGCAAGAAGGCGTCTTATCAGATCACCGCCCGCAACCTGGAAAGTTACCTCGGTCCGCAAAAATTCTTCCTGGAAAGTGAGCAGGAAGGGAACGAGGTCGGCGTGGCCACCGGCCTGGCCTGGACTCAAACCGGGGGGGAGATGCTCTACATCGAGACCTCGCTGATGAGGGGAAGCAAGGGGATCACCCTTACCGGCCAGCTCGGGGACGTCATGAAAGAGTCGGCTCAGGCGGCGGTCAGTTACGCCCGCTCCCACGCAAAGGACCTTGGTGTCGATCCAGATTTTCACTCCACCAGCGACATACACATCCACGTCCCGGCCGGAGCCATCCCCAAGGATGGTCCTTCAGCCGGCATCACTATCGCCACCTCTCTGATCTCCGCCCTGACCGGCGTGCCGGTCAGCAAAGATGTAGCCATGACCGGTGAGGTTACGCTGCGGGGGAGAGTATTGCCGGTAGGCGGCATCAAGGAGAAAGTCCTGGCGGCTCACCGCACCGGCATCAAGACCGTGATCCTGCCGACGAGAAACAATTCCGACCTGGACGAGCTGCCAGCCAAGGTCAGGCGCAGCATGAATTTTATTACGGTCAACACCATGGAAGACGTCCTGAAGACCGCCTTTGCAACTCGACCTGTCCCCGTCAAGGGACCGGCCGTCACCCGCAGCTCGCAACCGGTGTCGAGTCTCGCCCTGCGCCCACCGAGCTCCGGCCCGCCGACCCGCTCGAAGTAACCCGGAATATTCATGAGCTACCCTACTGCGCGCCGTAATTGCCCGCAATCTCCCTGCGTTATCCGCTCTTCTCTCCTCGACGTACTGTCAGTACGCCTCTGTCGCTCATCCCGGAGAACGCAGAGATCTTGCAGACACTTACGACGCTCGCGACGGGCATTCATGAATAACCCGGGCTAAGAGGCGTGAAGGGCACGCCATAAAAAAAAGCGGGCTTGCAAAGCAAGCCCGCTCTCCGACGCTCCTTAACTCACGAACCCACGCTGCGCACGTTGGACGCCTGGGGCACTTTGGGACTCTGAACCACATCGAATTCGAGCTCTTGCCCTTCACTCAAGGTCTTGAAACCCTGGCCCTCGATGGCGCTGAAATGGACGAAAACATCAGGCCCATTCTCCTGGGTGATGAATCCATAGCCCTTCTGATCGTTGAACCACTTGACGGTTCCTTTTGCCATGACTGCTACCTCCTTCCCTCGAAAATTCCGGGCACTCCGACCCTAGAGCGCACTAGCGATGGTTCGAAACGCCCAGACGGAAAGGTCCCGCCTTACTGCTGATTTCTCATCCATCGGAGTGACGTCTTCCCTTGAAAACTATATATAGGAATCAGCGCTGTGTATAGCTGGTATCTTCCTTCTCACGGAGCCGATCTTTTGAAAAAATTTGGCTTCTGTACGGAGATTTCATCCCTCTGAATGCTGAGGCGGCAACTCCTGCGCCCCGGCGATTCCTCTTCTCATGGGGTATCTATACCTCATGTCTCCGGGCTTGTCAAGCCACCCTTCCAGGAGGAGTTTCCCCATATTTTGTTCTTGTGTCTTGAGGTGCTGGGGATACTCCCGGAGTGAACCTCGAAGCATGGCACTCAGCGATCGGGACTCTGGAGTGCCCCGGCCGCGGCCGAAGCGCGTGTCAGTCGGTGCGACGGCGGCAATTTGGCTATTTACAATCGAATGCCCGTGGCCTATACTGAATTCACTTTTAAAGTTAGGTGCACCTCAAAGACTTTAAAAGTTCTGAGGTTTTTTTGTTGAGCAAAACAGCGAGGAGCAAAACCATCTTGGAGGTGAAAGTTTACGGAAACAACGTTGAAAAAGCCCTCAAGGCCTTAAAGCGTCAACTCCGCCGGGAGGGCCTGTTCAAAGAGATCAAGAGGAGAAGTTACTTCGAAAAACCTTCAGAAAAAGAAAAGCGGAAGCAAAGAGAAGCGAGAAAGAAAAGATCGAAATCCATGACATTCCAGAAACCTTCCTGACGCTCCGGATGTTCCCCCCTGACCGGCGGCCCTGATGTCCGTCGTCCGCTCCACTCCGGGGGCCACCCTCCCAGCCCGCGGCGAAGATAGCCAATGTCCCGCATGAGCAACGGAACAGAACGGTTGATATGCCTCATGCGTTGTGATAACCTATTGATATAGCTGGGAAGTCTGGAATAATGAAAGAAGGGGGACGCAAAAGTAATAAGTGTTTCAGGCCATGACCCGCAACCAAACACAATATAAAACGGCCCTGAGAGATCCTGTCCTGCAATGGATTTCGGAGATCCAGAAAGTTGATATCCTGGTCGGGATTCCCACTTACAACAACGAAGAGACTATCGGTCATGTGGTTTCACAAGTTGGTCAAGGGCTGAAAAAGTATTTTGGTGATTTGAGGACGGCCATCCTGGTTGCCGACGGGGGCTCGCTCGACGACACCCGCGAGAAAATTCAAGAAGAGAACATCCCCGAGGGGATCGAGAAGCAGGTTACGATTTATCGCGGGATCCCCGGGAAGGGCACGAGTTTCCGTGCCATATTTGACTGTGCCGCCCGCCTGTGTCCGGACGCGATCCTGGTGTTCGATTCGGATCTGAGAAGCATAACTCCCGAGTGGGTAACCTGGATGGCCGAGCCGATCCTCGACGGCAAGGCGGCGTTTTGCACTCCTTACTATCGAAGGCATCCCCTTGACGGAACCATTACCAACACTATCGTCTATCCTTTGACGGTATCCGTCTTCGGCAAAGATATCCGTCAGCCCATAGGCGGGGACTTCTCTTTCAGCCTGGCCGTGGCAAAGCACCTTTCCTCTCAACCGGTCTGGCTGACCGATGTCGCCAAGTTCGGTATCGATATCTGGATGACACTGACCGCGGTCAATGAGAACCACAAGGTTCTTCAGGTTGACCTCGGAGACAAAGTGCACACCCCAAAGGACCCGTCCACCGACCTCAGTTTGATGTTCTTTCAGGTCCTGAGCACCCTTTTTTACATTATGGGGACCCACGAAAAAAAATGGCGCACGGAAGACAAGTACCTCCCGATTGAAATTGTTCACCACCGCACCCCCCCGCATGAATGGCAGCAAATCCATGTTTCACTTGAAAAAATGAAAAGAGAGTTCGAGGAGGGCTTCAATCACTTCAGGCCGATGTATAAGCACGTCCTAGATCCGGAGACCTTCGAGGAGTTGTCTGATGTGGTAGCTCATCTCAAAGTAAAAAGGGAATTCATACTGGGGGCGGATCTGTGGTCCAAAATACTATACGATTTCTTCTATGTTTTCAATCTCTGGAGCCGTAACCGCCGGCGTCTGGTGGACATTATCACTCCCCTTTACTTCGGCCGGAGCGGTACCTATTGTACTCAGGTAAAGGGAAAGAGCTGGGAAGAAGCCGAGGAAATCGTGCAAAAAGGAATGGACACGTTCCGGGAGAACCGCCCCTACCTCATAAATAAGTATGAGGTCTGGGAGTAGGGAGCGCTGCCCGCCTACCACCCAGACCTCACAGGCACTTCAGGAAAATTCCAACCTAGATCAGGTCTTTCAAGCCCTTCAAAGGCTGTACCTTGACCGCCTTGCGCGACGGTTTCGCCTTGAAGGTCATCGGTTCTCCGGTAAAAGGGTTGATGCCCCGGCGGGCCTTGGTGGCAGGTTTGCTGACCACCTTGACTTTCATCAATCCGGGAACGTTATACACCGCCTGCTTTTTAAGGTCGCGCTTAATCAGGCCGGAGAGCGCCTCGAACACGGCACCGACGTCTTTTTTGCTCAAGCCCGTCTTGTCAGCAATGAACGCTAAGGTTTCCGCCTTCGTAGTGGGGCGGAGAGCCGCCCTGGTGAGAGCTTTTTTCTTGACCGCCATCTGCGCACTCCTCTGTTAGGGTTGTGGTTGCGAAAACTCCTTGTCCGCTCATGATAACAAGTTACTAAGTCCCTGGCAAAGATTTTTTATGCGGGCCGCACCCGGGATTATCGTGCGGGTGCGGAAAACTTTCCGGACCATTTTCGGAGATCGTTCCAGGGAGCTCGGCCGGAGATTAAAACTCCCCCCGGACCAGGCGTCTGGCCCCTCTTCCCCTCGTGATCACATAAACCATTGCGGACCTCCCGGATGCTGATTGTAAAGCTACCACTCCGGGAGTATCACGTCAAGAAAGTTGTCGAAGACCGGCGGCAACCGCGACTCCCGGAGGGAGGCCTGGGGGGGTACCACGAACTCAGCTGAACTGCACCCGGGCTCGCTGTGAAGCTCCGGCAAAGAGTTCTGAAAATGAACCGCCCCCATCGGGGAAAGAAGAGTAACCGTACCGGATATTCATCTTGCCGGCTTTCAAGGCCTTGCAAAAGGCTTCTTCGGTGCTTATGGCCCGGGCGATGCTGCCGATCATTCTCGTTACTTTCTGGTCCGTGTCGAGAAAGAGCAATCCGATCGTCTCCTCATCCAGCCACACCAGCATGTCGAAGTTGCGTATCCTCTCTTTTAAAAAAGCCAGAAGCCTCGTTTCAAACTGAGTCCGGACTTTCAGTGTGGCATGTCGTATTCCCTCAATCCGCACCGTCATGACCACTAATTTTTTCGCTGATCTCGTGGCCCGGTTCAGTTCCTCATCGACCCTTTTCTCAAAGAGCGCAAGCGGCGCCGACAACAGCTCTTTCTCCCGTACGGCCGGTCCCGGGCCCTTTTTGTTCTTCATGATGTTGGCCAGGGCCTTTTCCGCATAGACCGCGAACCGCGAAAAGATATCGGCGTCTGTTTTGGAAAAACCGTACGGGTAAAGTGATCCCTCCCCGATTTTGTTAAAAAGCGTGAGCACGCCTACGATCTGGTCGTCGCGGAAGAGCGGTCGCGCAAGGAGAGCTCGGATGTACGGGCTCGCCTCGTCGGAGAAGGTCCTTCTTACCGTGTTTTTCTTCCTGAAAAGTTCCAGTACCGCCTCTTTTTCAATAGGCTGGACGAAGTCCCGCACCTCTTTTTCTTCGAGCCCGTAGGTCGCTATTATCGGATAGGTGCGTGTATCGTTCCGCCGGAGCCTCAAAATGGCGAGTTCAGCCCCCAGGATAGCCGCCGGCGTGGTTGCAATGATGCCCATCAGTCTCTTCGGATCGCTCATGGTGACCATTTCCAGCCCGGTCTCATCGACCGCGAACATCTTCCGGGAGCGCAAGGCCTCCCTCTCACTATGCTTCTGTCGAGAGAGGGTTGTGGCAATGAGATTCCGGATATCTTTGAGAAAAAACTCGTGATATATGGAAAGCCCCCCTGCGGACACCACCTGCCCGTTAAATGTTCCCACCAGCCGTCCCTGCGCTATCATGGGAAGAGACAGATAGACCCGCTTTTGGTGTTCCTCGGGATTTCTGTCAACCAGAATCACGTCCTTCATGCTTTCCATTCCGGACCCTTCGATACCCTCACCGGAAACAAGGCTCAAGGGCCCCAGATTCTTCGTTTCCTTGATGCTGGTGGCCCGCAGGAAAAGACGGTTCTGGTCCTCGTCGTAAATGTAGATAAAACAGGTGAGTCCCGAAACAATACCGACCAGTTTGTTACAGATCATGTTTAGGCGTTTTTCGAGCGGATTGGCGGAGGACATTATGAACTCTGCCTCCTGCCAAAAGGTAAACTTGGCGGAATCGACCCGCATCTTCTCATATTCGTTGGACCTCTGAATGACTTCGGCGGCCAGCCCAGAAAGGTTGGTCAAAAAGTCGAGGTCGTCATTGGTAAAGGCGTGGGTGGACTCGCTCGAGTTCACGTTGAGCACGCCGATAATGTCGCCGTCAATTCTGAGAGGAACACAGAGAGCACTCTTCACATCCCCCCTCTCTCGGAGGTGCTCGAAATCATCGTTCCTGGCTTTGCCCGATATCAGGAGCGGCCTTCCTTCACTGGCAACTTTTCCCGAGATGCCCTCGCCGACCGGGACCCTGATTTTTCTGACGACCTCTTCGTCCATGCCCTTGGCCATTTCGACCCGCAGCAACCCTTCCTCTTTGGAGAGGGGCATGATCGACCCCCTGTCGGCACGGGTTGATTCTATGGCAAGCTTCAAAATAACCGAGAAGAGTTCCTTGCGGTCGATAGTCAGCCGCACGGCGTCGACGATCTCGCGGAGTGCTTCCAAGAGGGCGGTTTTATGGTTGCCGGCTCCCGCAACCTCATCGCCGTTGGAAGCTGAAATCCTGGCCCCCCAGATGAGCTTGGCGCTCAAGGGGCCGAGCTTCTCCACATCTCTGAACTCGGGCTGCTCCAGGAACCTTTCCGTATCGGAGTCCTGAGTGGCATTGATGATGACCGCGAGGTTCCGGATCTCTTTGATCTCATCGAGATCGGTGGTGGTCTTTATGCCGAGGTGCGCTGCAAGCCTGTAACCAAGTTCATTGAGCTTGAAGAGCATGGCGTCCCTGTTGGGGTCCGCAATGATTGCGAGACGTCTCTTCTTGTCCTTTACCAGGAACGGCAGAAGGCTCAAACCCTCCTTGTTGGCCCCGATCAAGACCACAGTTTTAACTTCCGGGCTCATGCCGTTCGCTCTCCGTCTTCACCAGGATCCCCAACTCCAGGAGCTTGTCGACAAGCCTCAGGGACATCCCGTCACCACGGTATCCCCCGGATTCCTCGCCTCTGGCGCGTGTTTCATCGAGCCTTCTGAGCCCCTCCAGGAGGAGGGAATCGACCTTCCCGGCAATAGTATGCTCGGGGGACGCGGCTCCGGGCTCCACATCGAATTCACCATCCTGCCAGGCCAGAAGCTTGTACAGAGCGTCCACGCCGTTGAATTCCCGATAAGCGGCGTGAACAATGTCCCCCCCCTCGATATACACCCGGCCGTAACCCATTTCAGAGCCGAGATGGACCACCACAGTCTTCCTCTCAGTGTGGAAGACGTGGATGATATCGACCAGGCTCATGTCCTTGAGCCGACCCTTTACGCCCACCGCATCCTCTTCTTCAATTCGACCTCAACCAGTGTCTTTATGAAAAAAAACACCCTCTACTCTTCGAGTTACGTCATAGTGAGTCCCCGTCTGAAAAAAGTAAAGCAATGCCCGTGCCAGATTGTAACTATTTGATAATCAACCACTCTTTCAGAAACAGGGCCGTCGCATCCTGCACTAAATTCACATTTTGTAACCTTTCTGCACAAAAGTGGCCGATGGCCAACACGGAAACACCCCTCTTGAAACAGCGAGGAGTTTCTGATAACTAATAGGGTATCACACAATCCCGGCGGGGGGTGCGGCTTTCCGTCCAGACCCCGGGTCCGCAACAGACACACTCAATTCTGTAAGGGAGGGAGAGACAATGTGGAGGAGAAAAACCAAACCGCAGCTCCTTATTGGTTCCGTAATCACGTCCCTGGTCTTGAGCCTGATCGCCTGTCGCGCCCCAGAGCGGGCCGAGGAGACCCTGAAGGTCGGGACCCTTTTTTCTCTGACCGGTGATCTGGCGGCCTACGGCCCCCCGATCCAGAACGGGGCCACCCTGGCGGCGAAATTTCTCAACAACGCCGGTGGAGTGTTGGGAAGGGACGTGGAAATCGTCAGCCGCGACAGCCAGACCGACCCTACCGCCGCGGTGGACAGCGCTCAGAAACTGGTCAGCATCGACAAGGTCCCGGTCTTCATCGGCGCCCTTTCCTCGGGGGTGACGATCCCGGTCGCCACTTCGGTGTCGGTCCCCAACCGGGTTGTTCAGATATCCCCCGCCTCCACCTCACCGGAGATCACCTTTCTGGGCGACGAGGATTTCATCTTCCGGACCGTGCCGTCCGACGCCCTGCAGTGTCTGGTCCTGGCCAAGCTCGCAAAAGAACGGGGCTTCAACAGGACTGCCGTTATCTACGTGAACAATCCCTATGGCGAGGGCCTCGCCAAGGCCTACCAGGGAGCGTTCGAGAAAGAGGGAGGGACGGTCACCGGGATGGTTCCCTTCAACAAGGGGCAGCCCTCATACCGCTCGGAGATCCAGAAGGCGGTGCAGGGTGAACCCGACGCCCTGATCGTGATCGCCTACCCTGAAAACGGCGTCAAGATCCTGCGCCAGGCGATCGAGTTCGGCATGGCCAACAAATTCGTCCTCCCGGACGGGATGAAGGCCCCCGAAGTGATAGAGAACGTCGGGGCGGAACACTTGAACGGCACCTACGGGACGGCCCCGGCGCCGGTGGAGAGCGACCTCACCAAAAAGTTCACCGCCGCCTACGAAGAGATGTTCGGGGAAAAGCCGCCAAAGCCTTACATCGACACCTGCTTCGACGCCGTCATCCTTGCGGCTCTCGCCGCCGCCAGGGGCGGGAAGGCCGATGGGACAACCATCAGGGACAACCTTCGGGCGGTAGCCGGCCCTCCCGGAGAAAAAGTGGGTTTCACCGACCTGGCTCGGGCCTTCGAGCTGATCAGGTCCGGATCTGAGATCGACTACGAAGGGGTGTCCGGATCAGTCAACTTCGACGGGAACGGCGACGTTTCCGGAGGAAGTTACGGCGTCTGGGCCATCGAGGACGGGAAGATCACCGACGTCAGGGTGGAAGTCGTGGAGTAGGGGGGAAGACCTTCAGACCGTCCCTGAGGTTTTTCCTGCGCCTCTTGTGGTACTCAATATACCTTCGGGCCGCAGGAGGAGAATGGCCTCCAGGATCAGGGCAATAAAGATAATGCGCAGGGCTCCGGCTTTTGTCTGGACCGCGGCCGG
>JAUVQV010000034.1 GCA_030597995.1 Candidatus Rokuibacteriota bacterium | reverse complement strand
CATGATCTGATCGGCAACCCCACCACCGCTGATGCCATCTTGGACAGGATAGTCCACCATGCCCACCAGATCGAACTCAAGGGCGAGTCAATGCGAAAATTCCTTCCGAAACATCCCCTGACAGGAACAGCTGGGAAAGAAGATCAAACCCAGGAAAAACGTCGCCAAGGCTACGACATAAAACGCAGAAAAGGAGAAACACCTTGACTCAATGTTTCCACTGAGGTAAGAAAATCAAGACCAGCGTCGCTCCGCTCCGATGAGTGGAAAAATAAAAACGGAATCACTGGCAACTTACACCGGAATACGCATCACCAGCTCAGCTCGGGAAAGTGAGGACAGGTGAGGAGCGCATAGATCGTGAAAACGCTCCGACTCAAGTTGATCATCTGGATTACTCTGGCCCTGATCGTCTTTCCCTGAACTTGCCTGAGCGGCGGTCCGGGACGGTGATGAAAAACCGCTTCAAGAGGCGCTAACCGGCCTGGAAAGAGCAATATTACATGAACTGGAAAGAAGGGAAAATATCTCAGCTAGTTGGGGATCTTTCCCGAGGTCTTCTTGATGGAAATTTCAGTGTAGCATACCAGGCATATAACGAATTATTCAAGATTGGCGCGCCAGATATTTCTTATATAGAAGAAAAACTTATGAACACTGATTGGGTAAAACCGAAGTACCCTTGCGCCTCTCGCTATGTGGCAGGGATGGCAGCGTTGGCAAGGGACATAGACGAAAAACGTGGAAAAGAAATAATCTAACAACGTAATCAACAATGGTTGCTATGAAAGTGATATCTTCCTCTGAACCGACAGGCCATTCCTTTTCGCATGACGTCCCGACTTCCCCCTGAAAATGCTGCGTGACGGTGACCACACTGCGTATTTTGCCCACGTGCAGCAGGCTGTCAACCTGGAAGGCAGGCCCGATCAGACACAAATGGTGAGAGAGGTGTAAAATAGAGCTGAAATGGCTTGTCCATAGAGAGTGAAACACTACATCGTTCAGATGGTTGCAGATGAGCTGGGAATCCTCCTCCGGTCAAAATCTCGGCCCGGGTAGATGCTGTGAGCAAACGCCTCATGGACTGCGCTTAAACCGCTATAAATTGCGTGTTTTCTTGTTATTTGCACTTGATGTGTGTCAAATGACACAGAGACTCCTTTCCCAAGGCAGCGAGGCCCAGGTATTGAGAGTGCACAATAAAACGGTACGGAACTGGATAAGAGACGGTCTTTTAAGAGCTGAGCAGTACGTTAAAGGGGGAGTTATACGAATACCAGAACCGGATCTCAGAAAGTTCAAAAAAAGCCCGCAAGCGAGTCCTCGATTCGTTATCTTGAAGAGTCTTCTTAATTCCTGCTGAGAGCACTCTGGATCTGCTCACTGCCCGTCGGCGCAAATTTGGTGGCGGCAGGCTTCTTATCGGCCCTATTATTCCCGTCTACCATATCGCAATATCTCTTGCCTTACGGTGTGTTTCATCCTGCCAGGGGGAGTTGTTCGATAATCATCCAAGCAGAAGATAGCACGCGGGGAGGGCGGAAGGGGAGCAACGACTTTTCCGGGGAAGGCCGGGCCTTTCCCGCCGATCAGGGAAGACGGTGTGGGGAGACATGAAAAGATCCGAGTATCTCTGCGGCAATCCTCTCCACCTGAGCCGTCACCTTTTCGGGGTCGAGATCCGGGCAGATCTCATGGATGATCCGCCGGACTCTCTCGTGGTGGTTCCGGCGCTGCTCGAGGTATCGGCCAACATGAGGGTCAAAGCTGTAGTGCCCCATCAGTGCATCCACCATAGTCCCGGACAGTGAGTTCGCAATGGCCCCGGCGAGAATCTCTGGCTGACACCGATCGTGTCCGGCCACGACCTGTTTGAGCAAGGCCGTCAATTCCGGCCACTCGGGGTGCTTCTTCACCGATCCCTGAACCATGAGAAGCTCCTTTCTCTGCACTTACGGATCCCGTGCCATACTCAATACATAATCCATTACGCCGAAAAGTCAACGCCCGGCTCCTTTCGGGCCGTCGCCCCGCGGCGGAGGAGAGGCTTAATCGCAGGAATTTGCTTTTCGCATGACGCGCCAACAGCCTACGAAAAGCCCCGTGACTGTGTCTATACGAGTTATTTCCCTTACGTGCGGCGGGTTGTCAAGGCACGGGCAATGTCGTCCTCTTCTGGCGGTGCCTCGGGCGGCCCCTCTTCAAGGCCCTGATTCCGCCTCTTTCTCCCCTGAACACTGCTGTACCATCCATAGTACCGAACAAGGTGCTCTCCCCGTGTCGGAAGAACAAAATATGTTTTGTACTATCGCTGCTTAATGAACGTCCCATTGCGGTACTCTTCGAAAGCGCCCTCCAGTTCCTCCTTGGTATTCATGACGATAGGACCGTACCAGGCCACGGGTTCACCGATGGGCTTGCCCGAAACAAGAAGAAAGTGGACTGCATCATCCTCCGTCGACACCGCCACAGCGCCGCGGTCGTCGAAGAGAACTGCCTCGTTGTTGCTGACAAAAGGCTCGCGCTCCATATCGAAGTAGTTCCGCCCCGACACCTCGTAGGAGAATGGCTTCTTCTCCTTGCAGAAAAAGGCCCTACCGGCCAAGATGTAGGCGAATACAGTGTGACCGCTCTTCACGGCGTGGCGGTACTCGGTTCCCGCCGGAACGGTTATATCGAGGTACTCAGGGTCGATGACGATGTCCCGCACCGGTCCCATTGTCCCCTCAACCTCGCCGCAGATGATACGGATCTCCACGCCGTTCTCCAGCTCCACCAGTGGAATCTGCTTCTTCTCGATGCCTCGGTAGCGGGGGTCCATCATCTTCTGCGCCGCTGGCAGGTTGGCCCAGAGCTGGAAGCCGCCCATCCGTCCCCCGGCGTCGCCCTTCGGCATCTCCTGATGGATAATCCCGCTGCCGGCGGTCATCCACTGCACGTCGCCGGCGCCGATGTTGCCCTTGTTGCCCATGCTGTCGCCGTGCTCCACGTTCCCCTCGATGACGTAGGTGATGGTCTCGATGCCCCGGTGTGGATGCCAGGGAAATCCGGCGAGATACTGGTCGGGCTTGTCGTTGCGGAAGTCGTCGAGCAGCAGGAAGGGATCGAAAGCTGGCACCTCGCTGAAGCCGAAGACCCGCTTGAGGTGCACTCCCGCTCCCTCCGTCGTCGGTTTCGCCCTGAAGACCTTTCTGATCTGTCTCGTTTCACTCATGACGGTACTCCTTCACCGTTCCCGTAGACGGTTGCTTTCCTCAAGTTTATTGTTCTTTCCGGTCGTCTTTATGTCAAGAAAGGAGCTGGCCTGGTATCCAAAAAGTGTCCACCCAGCCGTCCCACTCATGCAGGAAACCGCTCCTGAGGGCAGCTAAGGGCTCAAGAATCGATCTTTCTGGTATGGGATACCAATCTTTCCTGGCTGGAACTCTTGCCCTAATATTCAGTCAATCCCTTCTCAGAATTGAATGCATTTTGTAGACAAAAAGGGCCTATTTTGCCCCATTTTTCCGGATTTTTCCACATGGCAAGAAAGGGGCTACAGGCCGCTAACTGCCTATAAACCCTTGTTTTTTATTGTTGAGCCGCGTTGGGATCGAACCAACGACCCTCTGCTTAAAAGGCAGATGCTCTACCGACTGAGCTAGCGGCTCGTCTCACCCTTCCGCACTACTGATCACGGCTACAGACACTGTCAATCCACATATTATTATAAAGAGTTTTTCCCCGAGTGAAAGGGGTCTTTGATGACGATCGTCTCTTCCCGGCGGGCCCCGGTGGAGATCATGCGGAATTCGCATCCCACCAGATCTTCCAGGAGCCGTGTGTAGGAGCGGGCCCGGGTCGGCAGGTCGCGCACCTCCCGGATCCCGGCGGTCGGTTTTTCCCACCCCTTCACGGTGCGGTAGACCGGGCGGACCCCCTGGAGCACTTTCAGAGAATAGGGCATTTCCTTGAGCAGTTTCCCCCGATACCGGTAGCCGACCGCGACTTGAATTTCACGAAAAGAGTCCAGGACATCGAGCTTGGTCAAGGCTATCCCGGTCAGACCGTTCACCCGCCTGGCGTATCTCGCCACGACCGCATCGAACCACCCGCAGCGCCGTGGCCGGCTGGTGGTCGCGCCGTACTCCCCGCCACCGTCTCGCAGCCTTTTTCCGAGTGCGCCTTTCAGTTCGGTCGGGAATGGCCCCTCCCCCACCCTGGTGGTGTAGGCCTTGAGGACCCCGAGAACGGCATCTATCCGGGACGGCCCCACGCCGACCCCGGTGCACACTCCCCCGGCGATCGCCGAGGAAGAGCTGACAAAGGGATAGGTCCCGCGGTCGATGTCGAGCATCGTCCCCTGGGCCCCTTCGAAGAGTATGTTTCGGCCGCGCTGCGCCGCCTCATCGACGATCTTGGAGATGTCGGCGAGGTAGGGCTTGAGAAGCTCGCCGTACCTCACATACCGCCGGTAGACATTTGCCATCCGCAGAGCGGGAATTTTATAGCGGTGCCGGTAGAGGACATTCTTCTCCGCCAGGTTGTGCTGCAGCTTGTCCCGCAGGATCTCCCGGTCCATGAGGTCCGCGAGGCGAATCCCCGACCGCGCCGCCTTGTCGACGTATGCCGGCCCGATCCCGCGGCCGGTCGTCCCGATCTTCCGCGCGCCCCGGAGCCTCTCGGACTCGATGTCGATGGTCTTGTGGTAAGGCATGATGACATGGATCTCGGGGCTGAGCTGGAGTCTGTTCCCGATGTTGATGCCCCGCTCCCGGAGGTGGTCCAGCTCCGTCAGGAAGGCCTCGGGGTCCAGAACCATCCCCCCCCCTAAAAGGCAGCGCTTTCCCCGGTGGAGCACCCCGGAGGGGACGAGGTGGAGAATGAACTGTTCCGATCCCAGGAGGATGGTGTGGCCGGCGTTGTGGCCGCCGGCATAACGGACCACGATGTCGGCCCGGGCGGTCAGAAAATCGACGACCTTGCCCTTTCCCTCATCCCCCCACTGGGTCCCAACCACCACGATCGCAGACATACCTCTTCCCCCTGAATAAGCGTCTGGTATTACTCATTTTTATACCATAAACCCTCTAAACTTTCAAGAAAGCTGAAATAGGGAACTGAAACCCTTAAGATTCCTCGACTGCGCCCGGAGTAGATTATACCGCTCTGAAGAGTGGGGCATTCATTCCAAAGGCCGGCAAATCTCCCCCGGCCCCTCTTTGCCGAAGAGGGGAACCAAGGATGTCACTCTTTGTGAAAGGGGGGACCAAGGACTTCCCCCTTTGAAAAAGGGGGATCGAGGGGGATTACACTTCCAGTTGCCTCACATATTTGATGAAGGGCAGCTTGCGAATCTCATCCATGACCGCCTCGGAGATTTTCGAATCCACGGTCAGCACCGCGACCGCGTCCTGAAGACGGGCCTTGCGCCCCAGCTGCATCCGGGCGATGTTGATGTCGTTGTCGCCCAGGAGGGTCCCCATCTTTCCGATCACCCCGGGGCGATCCTCATTGGTGAATACCAACAGTTGGCCGTCCGGAATGACTTCCAGTTCATAGCCGTCGAGCCGCACGATCCGGGGATCCTTCCGGCCGAAGAGGGTTCCGGAGACGGTTCGCCGCCCCTTGTCGGTCACCAGGCTCACGGTGATGAGGCTGGTGTAGTCCGCCGTCTCCGAGGTGGTGGATTCCATGACCTTGATCCCCCTCTCGCGGGCCAGCAGGGGGGCGTTCACCAGGTTGACGCCCTCCTTCAGGATGGGCTTCAAGAGCCCCTCCAGGAGAGTGGCGGTGAGGGGGCGGACGTCGCCGGCCGCGACCTCGCCGCTGTATTCCACCCGCACCTCCTGCATGCGGCCTTCCACCACCTGACCCACGAAACGACCCAACCGGGAGGAGAGATCGAGATAGGGCTGGATCTTGATCAGGGTCTCCGGGTCCACCGAGGGCATATTCACGGCGTTCTTGATGACCCCCCGAGTCAAAAAATCCACCACCTGTCGGGCTACTTCGACGGCAACTTTTCTCTGGGCCTCGGCGGTCGAGGCGCCGAGATGCGGGGTGAGAATGATTTCCTCCACCGCCAAAAGAGAGCTCTTCGGATCCAGGGGCTCCTTTTCGAAGACGTCCAGCGCGGCGCCGGCTACCTTGCCGGCCCGGACGGCCTCGACCAGATCATCCTCGTCGACGACCCCCCCTCGGGCGCAGTTGACGATGTGAACCCCGGTCTTCATTTTCGCAAAATTCTCCTCCCGGAAGAGATTCCGGGTCTGCTCGGTCAGAGGGACGTGGGCGCTGATGAAATCCGCCCGCCGGAACAGATCCTCCAGCTCCACGAGCTCGACCCCCAGCTGCTCGGCTCGTTCGGCGGAAATGAAGGGGTCATAGGCGACGACCTGCATCCCCAGGCCGAGCGCCCGCCGGGCCACAATGGAACCGATATTCCCCAGCCCGACCAGCCCCAGGACCTTCTCGAAGAGTTCCACCCCGGAAAACTTGCTCTTTTCCCATTTTCCGGCACGCATCGAGGCCGTGGCCTGGGGAATCCGGCGCGCCAGGGCCACCAGCATCGCCAGGGCGTGCTCGGCCGTGGTCACGGTATTGGCAGTCGGAGTGTTCATGACCACGATCCCCTTCTTGCTGGCGGCCTGCTGATCGACGTTGTCCACCCCGATCCCGGCCCGGCCGACAACCTTGAGCCGGTCGGCGGCCTCGATGACCTCCGCAGTGACCCTGGTGGCGCTCCGGATGATGAGAGCGTGATACCCTTTGATCTCCCTCAGGAGTTCGCCCGGCTCCCATTCGGTCCGGACGGTCACCTCCAGCCCTTTGGTATCCTTGAGAAGCTGGATTCCCTCCGGGGCCAGTTTGTCGCTCACGAGAACTCTCACCACACCGCCTCCCTTAGGGTTACTCGGCCAGGATCTTTTGGGCCGTGGCGACGCCCTTTCCCATTGCCACCTGATAGCCCAGGTCTTTCAGTCCCATCTCCACCGCCGCGACCGCGGCCAGGAGATCGAAGGTGTCGGCGTACCCGAGGTGGGCGATTCGGAAAATCTTTCCGGCCGCCCGGTCCTGACCCCCGGCTATGGTCACACCGTACTTCGAGGCCAGGTGCTTCACGAAGGGCTTGCCCTCTATTCCCTCCGGAACCCGGACCGCGGTCAGGGCCTCGGACGGCGTATCGGGGGCGTAGAGCTCGAGCCCCAGGGCCAGCATCGCCTCACGGGCAGCCCGGGCCAGGCGGGCGTGCCGGGCAAAGACCTTCTCCAGGCCCTCTTCCCGTATCAGCCGCAGAGACTCCCCGAGACCGATGATCAATGAGACCGCCGGCGTGAACGCGGTAGTGTGTTTCGCGAGACTCTTTCTCTCTTTCAACAGATTGAAGTAGTACTTGGGACAGGCGGAGGTCGCGGTCATCTT
>JAUVQV010000069.1 GCA_030597995.1 Candidatus Rokuibacteriota bacterium | reverse complement strand
GGTGTTGGCCCCCATAGTGAAGTCCGGGACAAACCCCTCTACCCTCACCTTAAAGGGAGTCCCTTCGAAGACCGCCTCTCCCCCGAGCGGGATCTCCTTGGTCTGCGATGCCCCACCCTCCTTCCTCTCTGCAACAGTGATCTCCACCGCCTGCCACCGTTTGCGGACCTCCTCGTCCAGCACTTCCCGCTCGACCGGCACCGCAGTCTGAGGCGGCTTGCTCATCTCGGGAACTCCAAGCTCCGAGGGGCTCGGCATCTCGGCTATCGGCGCGGGAGGCACTGTGTCAGCGGCTTCTTCTTCGACTACTCCTGATTTCTTACATCCCCCAAAAAGGAACAGTGTCCCCGCGACCACCAGGATTGTGGCCATCGACATTTTCTTCATCACGCGTTTCCCCCTTTCTCCGGCACTCACTGCTTTTCAATGAAGGCTTTGGCGGAGAGGCCGGGATTCGAACCCGGGGTCCCGGTTACCCAGGACAACCGCTTAGCAGGCGGATGCCTTCAGCCAACTCGGCCACCTCTCCTCACCACTGAATCATGGCTATACAGGTCTTCTTACTATCGCATATCTTGTGTTGCTTCCTCGACCTCGGCGGGCCTCGGTCCGCGGTGTCCCGTGACCCTGTGGTCACTGTTGTGCATGCCGCTCCAAATCGTTCACTTTCTGGCGGAGGGAGTAGGATTCGAACCCACGGTCCCGCTCATCACGGGACAACGGTTTTCAAGACCGCCGCCTTCGACCTCTCGGCCATCCCTCCTACAGCGCACAATGGGCAAGCCTCCTGCCGGTCCGGGAGGAAGGGCCGGCTTCGCGTGAGATACAGTTTCAGGCAAGTATCCCCCTCCCGGTAGTTCGCAGACAACTGCCATCACGATTCCCGGCCGGCTTCCCCTTTTCCAGCTCTTTGCAACACCGCCGACTCCCGGGACTCGAGAACCTTGACCCCTCCCAGGTAGCTGATCAGGGGAAGGGGGACCGTCACAGAGCCGTCCTCGCGCTGGAAGTTCTCCAGGATAGCCGCCACCGTCCGCCCCACTGCCAGACCGGAACCGTTGAGGGTATGCACATATTCAGGTTTGGCCTTGGGGGATCTCCGGAAGCGGATGTTGGCTCGGCGGGCCTGGTAATCCAAGAAGTTGCTGCAGGAGGAAATCTCCCGGTAGCGTCCCTGCCCGGGCATCCACACCTCCAGGTCGTAGGTCTTGGCGGCCGTGAAACCCAGGTCCCCGGTGCAGAGGACCACTACCCGGTAGGGGACATCGAGACGAATGAGAACTTCCTCGGCATCCGCCACCAGAGACTCCAACTCTTCGTAAGAGTCCTGCGGCTCTACAAACTTGACCAACTCCACCTTGTTGAACTGGTGTTGTCGGGTCAGGCCCCGCGTATCTTTCCCATAGGAGCCGGCCTCGCGGCGAAAACAAGGGGTGTAGGCGGCGTATTTCAGAGGCAGCTGCTCCCCCTCCAGGATCTCCCCCCGATGGATGTTGGTCAACGGCACCTCGGCCGTCGGGACCAGATAATACCCCCCCTCCACCCGAAAGAGATCGTTCGCGAACTTCGGGAGTTGGCCGGTCCCAAAGAGGCTTTCACCGTTGGTCATGAATGGCGGCAGCACCTCTCGGTATCCCCGCTTTTGCACATGCAGGTCCAGCATAAAATTGATCAGGGCCCGCTCCAGGCGCGCCCCCAGGTCCCAGTAAAGGGCAAAGCGCGCACCGGCCACCTTGGATGCCCGGGCGAAGTCCAGCACCCCGAGCTCTTCCCCAACTTCCCAGTGCGGCCGGGGAGGGAAACCGAGGTCCGGAGGTCCACCCCGGCGCCGGACCTCGGCGTTGTCCTCCTCGCTGTTCCCTTGAGGTACCGAGGAGTGGTGTATGTTGGGCAGGAGCTGGAGCTGCCCCTGGAGGGCCTCCTCGCACTCCCGCTTTCTCACTTCCAAATCCCTGATCTGACGGGACACCTCCCGCATCGCCAGGATATCGTTTTTTGCCTCCTGCCCTTTCGTTTTCCGGGCGGCGATCTCCTTTGAGGCGAGGTTCCGTCGCTGTCGCAACTCCTCGACCTTCCTCAACAGGAGACGGTGCTCGGTCTCCAGTTTCTTGATCGGTGCCAGATCGATGTCCAGCCCCCGGGCCAGGATTTTATCCTGGAGTTCGTCGATGTGTTCCCGGACATACTTGAGATCAAGCATTATTACACCCACACTTCGCTAATAAAGGATGGAAATATACTACCATTTTCGGCGATAAGTCAAATGAGCGCCGCGCGGAACGGGGGCTTGCGGCCGGCTCATCCCACGGTCAGCATCCGTTCCAGAGCCACTGCGGCCCGGGATCTCACTTCTTCCCGGACCTCGACGGTGTTGTCCTCCGTTTCCAGAACCTCGAGGACATCTTCCAGGGTTGTCAGCTTCATGTTGGGACATATCATCTCCTCGGAGGCGGGGTAAAAGACCTTTCCCGGATTCTCCGCCCGCAGCCGCGGAAGGACTCCGGTTTCGGTTCCCACGATGAACTCCCGCGCCGTGCTCTCGCGGGCGAAACGGAAAAAGCCGGTGGTGGAACGGACCTCCTGGGCCAGCTCCAGGACCTCCGGGCGGCACTCGGGATGGGCGATGAACGCGGCCTCGGGATGTCTGTCCCGGGCTTCCCGGACAGGCTCCGCTCGAAGGCGGTGATGGGTGGGGCAGACCCCTTTCCAAAGAACAAGGTCTTTGGAGACCTTGGTCTGGAGGTAGCGTCCCATGTTCTGATCCGGGATGAAAATCACCTTTTTCTCCGGTCGAGACTTCACCACCTGCACCATGGTCGCCGAGGTGCAGCATATATCGCTCTCGGCCTTTATGGCCGCCGTGGTGTTGATGTAGCAGACCACGGTTGCCCCCGGGTGGGCCCCCTTCAATCTTGAAAGGGCCTCCACGTTCAGGGTGTCGGCCAGCGGACAACCCGCCTCCAGTACCGGCATGACCACCTTTTTTTTCGGGGAGAGTATACTGGCGCTCTCGGCCATGAAGTAGACCCCGCAAAAGACAATCATCCGGGCCGGAGTCCGGGCCGCCTGAGCACTCAGGCCCAGCGAATCACCGACCAGGTCGGCTGCCAGCTGGACCTCGTAGCGCTGGTAATTGTGAGCCAGTATCAGGGCCCGCTTTTCCCTGGCCAGGTTCCTGATGTTCCGGCACAACCTTTCTTCATTTTTCGTCACGACCCTTTCCCCTTGCCTCACAGCACGGTCGGATTTACACTGACCCTGTGAAAAGGAATGGACCCCCGGGCCCAATCGCAGTGGGTGAAATCCTTCAGCGGCAACTCCGCTCCCTGGGATGGGAAAAGGGGTTGAGGGAGCAGGAGGTCTTTACACGCTGGACTGAGGTGGTCGGCCCGCAGATCGCGGCCAAGGCCCAGCCCGTGCTCATGAAAAACAGGAGGCTCACCGTAAAAACCGACAGCTCATCCTGGACACAGCAACTCTCTTTTCTGAAAAAAGACCTCCTGACTCGTTTCGCCAACCTCCTTGGAGACGACGTTGTTACCGATCTTTTCTTCGTCACCGGGAAGATCGAGGCTTCCTCTACGAGCGAGGACGCTCCACCCCCAAGCTGCCCTCCGCCGAGCCTTGAGTTCCTGCGCGCCCTGGAAGAGGAATCATCCGGGATTCCCGACTCCGAACTGAGGGAGGCCTTCCGCAGGTTGCGTCTGTCGGCCTATCGCCGCCGCAGGTCCCCGTAGCGTCGGGTCCTCACATAGCCTGCGCCTGATCCTCGACCTGAAACTCCTGGAGGGAGCTGGTTATCAGGGCCGTGCTCGTCCGCTCCTGGGCCCGCAGAACCTGCAGCTGACCGACCAAGGCATAACTTTCCGGGGCCACCTTTCGATACACAACAAACTGATGTCCCGGGGTCACCCCATCAACGCGCCCCTTGTCCAGAAAGACGATGTTCCCCTCCCCGGAAATTATCAAGGCCTCCTGGGAGGCCACAATGGTGGCGTCTTCTTCCTTTGCCTGCAGGCACATTTCTGTCGCTCTGGGACCGAGGACGTTTTCCTCAAGGACATCATCGGGGTCGAAAGGTATCAGGAGATCTCCCACCGCAACGTAGTCGTTCGTGCGCCCGAGGACGGCCATCGAACACCGGGGACCGGGACAGGTGACCTCGGCACTACCCAGGATCCTGATCACCCAGCCGAGAAAAACCCCACTTTTAGGGTGGTACACCGGTTGCGTCGGACGGACTACGGTATACCTGGCTCCCTTGTCGGCGGAGAGGTTAATCACGACCTCGTCGCCTTCCCCCATGGATTCCCGGTCCGCGACCGAGGCGACGATAGCGGTTTCCGGCAACTCGGTGGAGATGTATCCCGCCGTCCGATAGAGCGCGTGGCTGATCACCGGGATGTGTTTTACCCTTTCTACCGGGAGCGGCGGTTCTTCTATTTCCTCACCGCGGAGTGAATCGGCGGCTGCTGCTGGGCGGGGGGGGGGCGGGGGGGGGGCGACCACCTCTTGTCGGACTGCGAACACCACCTTCGGGGCGGCCGGCTCGGGTATGGGAAGGGTCAGGGTGTCGCCGGGATAGATCATGTCGGGGGCGGTGACTTGGGGATTCTGTCTCAGGATTTCCCTCCACCGATCGACGTCACCGAGAAGCTGCCCGGCAATCCCGGAAAGTGTGTCACCCGGCTGTACTATGTAGACCTTGTACGATTCTGCCGCGGACGCCATGCCCGCTCCGAGTCCGGACACCAGGACCAGAATCGCGAAAAGGGAAACCAGCCTCGCAATGTTGATTTTCCGTTTCATGAAACACTCACCTCGCTTTCTGGGTTGTCTTCACCAGGACCATTCTGGCCGCTGTTGCTACTGCCACTCGGAAAGCTTTTCCACTGCTTTGCCAGCTTCCTCTGACCGTGCGTGCTTACTCACGACCTTCTCCATAGCAACCTGGGCCTCCTGATCCCGGCCCAATTCCTTGAGCGCCAGGCCCATTTTAAAGAGGGCCGCGGCCAATTTGTTTCCGCGCGGGAAAAGTATCTCGACCTTGGCGAACTCTGCTGCCGCCTTCCCGAACTCTTTGCGCGAATAGTAGCATTCACCGATCCAGTATTGGGCGTTGTCCGCCAGGTCGTGGTCAGAGAAATTGGCCACGAATTCTTCAAAGCCGAGCACGGCAGCCTCGTATTTCTCCTGAGAAAAGTTCTTTAACGCAGAACTGTAGAGGTCCTCGGCTTTCGGCGGAGGACGTACGGCAGAAGGGGGCCGGGTCTCATCCGGAGGGGGAGGCTCTGTTATTTCGTGAGTCAACGGGGAAGGGGCGGGCGGGAAATCTCCGGGCATTGAGTGGAGCTGCTCCTCAAGTTCGTCCATGCGCCTCCCGTTGTCTTCGGCCTTGGCTCCAAGGATCTTAAATCCGTTCCCGAGCGCCTCAACCTTCAGTCCCTGCTGGTTCTGCCGGGCCTTGATGTCCGCTATTTGCTTCTGCTGGAGCCGGACCTGCTCCTGTAAAGTTCCGAACTCCCTCTGATCCACCATACAGCCGGTAAGAAGGAGCACAAGTCCGAGCCAGTAAAATCGTGGGCTTTTCATTCTCAACCCCCTCGACCTGGTTGTCTGAAAACACAGGCTCTGAAATCACAAATTCCCAGCAGAATCATATGGTTTTCCAGAAGGCCTGTCAAGGAAATTACCCCGCTCAGTAGATTTGCCGGTTTATTTAAAAGCATTGAAAATTTCTGGTTCTTGGCGATGGCCCGGGCCCGCGTCAGGGCTATCTGGTTCGCAATGTTCAAGGTGTCGTTATTGGGCCGGATGCGGGGCATGACTCCGATGAAAGAAGGGACGGCCAGGGTGGCGATGATGCCGGCAATTGAGACGATGACTGCCAGCTCGACCAGGCTGAAGCCCG
>JAUVQV010000056.1 GCA_030597995.1 Candidatus Rokuibacteriota bacterium | reverse complement strand
GGAAAAGCGCACTGTATGTGATCCTGGTGTCAGCCACCGTCATGCTCTCTTCCCCCGCCGAGCCCTCCACCGGGATCTATGAGGGTCTCCAACGGGCTATGTCGGCCCTGGCGCGATGGGACCTCGCCGAGACCCGGAAGGCACTGGAGGCGTTGCCGGACGGCGGCGGCCTTCCGGTCGCCTGGGCCGGCGCCATGCTGGAGTTCTATTCCGGAAACTATGCGGCGGCGGTGAAAATCCTGGAAGAGCTTCCGCCGCCGGCTCTCGTCGAGACGGAGATTGCCGAAATGTCGAGGCTGGTGGGCGACACCCTCGAGATGTCGCAGCGGTTCGCCTCGCGGGAGGGAGAGCACTTCATTCTCTTCTTCGACCCCCGGAAGGACTGGGTTCTGGTGGAGCCGGCGTTGAGGGCCCTCGAGGCCGGGTATCGCTCCTTCGGAGAACTGTTGGGATATTTTCCTTCTGAGAAGGTCCGGGTGGAGATCATTCCTACGGCGGCGGACTTCGAAAAAGTCTCCAGCCTGTCCAAAAAGGAGATCGAGACCGCCGGGGCGATCGGCATCTGCAAGTACAACAAGATCATGCTCCTCTCCCCCCGTCTCCTCCTCCAGGGCTATCGCTGGCGGGACTCCCTCAATCATGAATACCTGCACTACCTTCTCGTGCGGATGACCGCCAACCGCGCCCCGATCTGGCTCCAGGAGGGGGTGGCGAGATACGGTGAAACCATGTGGCGTTCCCCTGAGAGCCTTTTTCTCCACGATGCCGACCGGAGCCTGATCGCCCGTGCCCTCCGGGAAGAAGCCCTCGTCCGTTTCGACGAAATGGAGCCTTCTCTGGTCCGTCTCTCATCGATGGGGCAGGTGCGTCTGGCTTTCGCCGAGAGCGCCCTGGCGGTGGACTACATCCTCAAAGAGTGGAAGGCGGACGGTCTCCGCCGTCTCCTGCAGGGCCTGGCCCTGGAAGAGCCTTATCGGGGAATGAGTCCCGTCCTGAGTGAGGCGCTGGGTGTGGGGCTGGCCGAATTCGAGAAGCGCTGGCGGTCGGACCTGGAGCGCAGAGATTTCCGGGAAATAAAGGATCTGGTTATTCCCGAGCTCAAAGTCCTCTCCGGGGGAGAAGGCGGGGGAGAGGAGGAGTGGGACCTCCAGAGATGGCAGCCTCTGGCGGCCCGGAACCATCTCACGCTGGGTGACATGCTCCGCTTCCGGCAGCGGCCGCGCGCGGGACTGATGGAGTATGAAAAGGCCAGAAAGATCTCCCCCTCCTCACCCTACGTTCTCAACAAGGTCGGGAAGGCCCTCTTGGAGATCTCCCGTGCGGGGGAGGCCGCGGATCGTTTTCGAGAGGCGATACGCATCCACCCCGGTTACGCTACTTCCTATACCAACCTCGCCGCGGCGCTTGCGGCCGCCGGTGATTGGGCGGGCGTGCGGGCGGCCCTCGAGGAGGCCCTGGAAATCAATCCCTTCAACCCCTATACTTGGAAAGGATTGGGCTCGGCCCTGGCGAAGCTCGGGGAAAAAGAGGCGGGCCGGACAAAATGGGAGATCGCCTATCGCCTGAATCCCGGGGACGCGGAGCTGCAGGCCCTGCTGGAAAGGCCGTGAGCGAACTATCGGAACGAACAAGGGGAGGTGAAATGTCGGACTACCAGTGGCGGGATGATCATGACGTGAAGGTGGCCGAAGAGCTGGTGCACGCCCGGGGGGCGGTCCTGGAGCAGATCAGGAAGGTGATCATCGGGCAGGAGAGAGTGGTGGAAGAACTGCTCTACGCCCTTTTTTGCAGCGGCCACTGCCTGCTGATCGGAGTCCCCGGCCTGGCCAAGACCCTCATGGTCGCCACTCTGGCGCAGGCCCTGGAGCTCTCCTTCAACCGGGTGCAGTTCACGCCGGACCTGATGCCGTCCGACATCACCGGGACCGACATCCTCGAGGAGGATGCCGCCCGGCGCCGCAGCTTCCGCTTCATCAGGGGGCCGGTATTTTCCAACGTTCTGCTGGCGGACGAAATCAACCGCACCCCTCCCAAGACCCAGGCGGCTCTCCTCCAGGCGATGCAGGAGTACCAGGTCACCGCCGGCGGTCAGACCTATTCTCTGGAGCGCCCCTTTTTCGTGCTCGCGACTCAGAATCCCATCGAACAGGAGGGAACCTATCCGCTCCCCGAGGCGCAGCTCGATCGCTTCATGTTCAGCATCAACATCGACTACCCGCAGTTCGAGGAAGAGGTCAGGATAGTAGGATCCACGACCTCGGCCTCCGTTTCCGAAGCGACGCCGGTCCTCGACGCCGCCCGGATTCTCCGGTTCCAGGAGCTGGTGAGGAGGGTGCCGGCGGCGGACTTTGTTCTGGAGTATGCCGTCCGACTGGTGCAGGCGAGCCGCCCGGGTTTTCCCGGAGCCCCTCAGTACGTCGGGGACGGAGTGGCCTGGGGGGCGGGACCGAGGGCTTCCCAGTACCTCGTCCTCGGGGGGAAGGCCAGGGCTCTCCTCTCGGGGCGCTATGCCGTTTCGGTGGAGGATGTCAGGGCCCTCGCTCCGGCCGTTCTCCAGCATCGTATCCTCACCAGCTTCGCCGCCGAGGCCGAAGGGGTCACCTCGCGGGAAATCATCCGCCGGCTCCTGAAAGACGTCGCGGTGGATGGAAAGTAGGATTACGCCGCCCCGCGGGCAGCCGGGACGCCCGGGGAAGTACTTTGATCCCCTTATCCTGGCGCGGATCGCGAACCTCTCCCTGCTGGCGCGCCATGTCGTCGAAGGCATCATGAGCGGCCTGCACCGGAGTTCCCTGCACGGCCTCTCGGTGGAGTTCTCGCAGCACCGGGCCTATTCCCCGGGGGACGAGCTCCGCCGCATCGACTGGAAGCTCTTCGGACGCCAGGACCGCTATTTCATCAAAGAGTACGAGGCCGAGACCAATCTCAAAGCCTACATTTTCCTCGATGCCAGCGGTTCCATGGGTTACGGCAGCCGGGGGGTTTCAAAACTGGAGTACGGCAGCTACATCGCCGCTTCTCTCGCGTATATGATGCTCCTGCAGCGTGATTCAGTGGGGCTGGTTACGATGGGTGGCGGCGGGCCGCGCCTGATCGTCCCCCGGTCCCACCCCTACCATCTCCGGTCCATCATCGCCGAGCTGGAGGGCCTTCGCCCGGAAGGGCGGACCGATATCGGAGCGGCCCTGTCCGAGGTGTCCGGCAAACTCCACCGCCGCGGCCTTTTCATTCTGATCTCGGATTTCATTGACGACCCGGAGCAAATCGGGCTGGGCATCAAGCGCCTGCGCCACCGGAAAAACGACATCATGGTCTTTCATCTCCATGACCGGGAGGAACTGGACTTCCCCTTTTCGAAGGTCACACTCTTCCGGGATCTCGAGGAGGAGTTGGAACTCACAACCGATCCGCGGGCGATCCGCCGGGAATACCGGGCGGTGGTGGATGCCCACCTGAAAAAAGTGAAAGAGCTCTGTCACGCGAGTTCCGCCGATTACGATCTCTTTTTGACCGACGAGCCTTTGGACAGTACCCTGGTAAGATATCTCGCCCGCCGGAAATCGGTCGCCTGATGCCCTTCGCCCTCACTTCGCCGTGGTTCCTGCTCGCCGGCCTGGGAGTTGCCCTTCCGATTCTGATCCATCTGCTCCAGCGCCGGCGGGAAGTGGTACTGCCGTTCTCCATGGTGCGTTTTGTCCTCCTGGCCCGGAGGAGGTCGTCACGCCGCCTGCAGTTGAGAAGGCTGTTCCTCCTCTTTTTGCGGATGGCCGTTATCCTGCTCTTTGCGTTCATACTTGCCCGTCCGAAATTCTATTCCCCGGCCGATGTCTTCCGGACGGAGGAACCCGGATTCACTGCGGTGGTTCTCGATAATTCCCTCAGCATGTCCGTGCGGAGGGGGGGGCGGAAGCGCTTCGAGTTTGCGCGCGGTCTGACGACCGACATTGTCTCCCGGTCGGGAGAGGGAGAAAAATTTATCCTGATCGAGGCGGTAGCCGGCGGAGCCGGCCGTGCCCTGGGCTGGACAGAGAGAGGAAAGTTTTTGGACGACCTGACCCGGGTGAGTGTCCGGCCTGGGGTGGGAGATTTCGCGAGCGCCCTCGGACGGGCCTACGGCCGGCTGCGCGACATTTCCTCCAGCGAAAGGAGGATTTTGGTCTTTACCGATCTTGCCCGGGGGGGGTGGGAGGATTTCAGCCTCCTTTCGGTGGCAGGGGTCGATCCGTCTGTTCCAGTGCGGATCTTCCATGTCGGTCAGGATCAGTCGGGGAACCGGGCCGGCCTTCTCGGAGTGGAGGTCCGGGGGGAGAACCGGGTGGCAGGGGAGGTGGTTGAGATTGCCGTCCAGGTGGCAAATTTCGGACCGGGGAAGACACTCCCGCTCGAATTATGGCTGGAGGGTCGTCTCCTCGACCGGAAATTGGCCGAGATTGCACCGGGAGAGGTGAATGAAGTGGTGTTCGAGACTCGACCTCCGAGGGGCGGCGCTTTCCGCGGCGAGTTGCGGCTGGGAGAGGACCTTTACCCAGAGGATGACCGCCGCTACTTCGGGTTGATGGCTTCACCGCCGCTCACGGTCCTGCTGGTGGACGGCGAGCCGCGATCGGCCTTGATAGAGAGCGAAACCTTCTTTTTCCGGGAGGCGCTCCGGCCCGAGAGGCTCTCGGTACTTGTTCCCATCGCGGCGACGGTCGTAAGTCCGGAGGGGTTTTCACAGGTGTCCCTGGAACGCTTCCAGGTGGTCGTCCTGACCAATCTCGCTTCCCCCGGCCCCGCGGAGGGAGTGCGGCTCGCGGATTTCGTCGCTTCCGGAGGGGGACTGATTATTTTCTGGGGAGGGAATTGCCGGCCGGAAGAGTACCGCCGCCACTTTCCCGGCTTGCTTCCGGCGCGGGTCGGGGAGAATGCCGGCGCCCCGGAGGGGCAACCCTTTCGCGTGGGCGAGATGGAGTACGGCGCGCCGATGCTCTCCGTTTTTCGTCCTCCGGGGGGCGGCACATTTTCAACCGCGCTCTTCACACGCCGGGCGGAGGTAATGGACCCGGTTTCGGGTGCGAAAGTCCTGGCGCAGTTCGGCGACGGCCGGCCCTGGATCATACGCGGCCGGCAAGGACGGGGGAGGATCCTCTTTTTTGCTTCCACCGCCGACCTGGAGTGGAACGACCTGGCTACGAAGCCCGTGTACGTGCCCTTGATGCAACGGGCGGTCCTGGAAGTTTCGGGGAACCTGGATCCGGTGGGGGGGAACGATATAGTGGTGGGAGATCCGAAGCTCTTTCTCGGACGGTCCGACTTGGCTTTCACCAGCGTGTCGGTGCAGCTGCCGTCCGGCGCGAGCCGGGAGGTTGAATTCCAACCGCATGCGGACGGGGTTCGCGCGGTGCTCGAAGACACCGGCGAGGTCGGTTATTACTCCTACTCCTGGCCTGGTCGAGAGGGGGTCTTTGCGGTGAATGTTCCTCCGGTGGAATCGGATCTTCGCCCTCTGACGGCGGAGGATGTTCGAGCCCGCTTCCAGCAGGCAACGGTCGACATCATTCCCGTCGGTGAGGACGAGGCGGCCGGGGAATATTCCCGGGCCGGAGTTCGCAGCCTCACCCGCCCCCTGTTCGTAGTCCTTTTTTTCCTGATGCTCCTCGAGGTGCTGGTCGCCGGACCGCGCCGGAGATCCGCCGAAAAACCCGCCGCATCATAACACCCGAAATGTCATCCCGGGTGCATGCCCTATATACATAGTCCCTCCTGCACTCCCGAGCGTATTGGAGTAAATTACCCCGCTCTGAAGAGCGGGGCTTTCAACTCCAAGGGCGTCAAATCTCCCCCGGCCCCTCTTTTCTAAAGAGGGGAACCAAGGATATTACTCTTTGTGAAAGAGGGGAGCCAAAGACTTCCCCATTATTGCAGAGAGGCCTCAAGGACTTCCCCTTTATTGCAGAGGGGCCCCAAGGACTTCATTATTGAAGAGGGGAACCAAAGACTTCCCCATTATTGCAGAGGGGTCCCAAGAACTTCCCCCTTTGCTAAAGAGGGGAACCAACAACTTCCCCCTTTGAGAAAGGGGGATTGAGGGGGATTTGAGAATGGCGAGGTATCCACGTTATGTTTTCCATACACCGGCGGCGATAATCACGGTTTTTTCTTGGTATACGATCTGGTTTGTGATATACAATGACAGGCAGCACTTCGTGACAAAGGATTGACCTTAAAAGAGCGCTGACTAATGATGAACAGCCCGCTTTTCTTCAGTCTCTCCATCTTCATCTATCTCGCGGCGGCGGTGCTCTACATCTCTTACCTGGCCTTCCGCAAAGAAGCGGTGGGGATCGCCGCCAGTATCGTAATCGGGCTCGGTTTTCTGGCCAACACTGCGGCCCTGGGGCTGCGCTGGGCCGAGTCCTACTC
>JAUVQV010000038.1 GCA_030597995.1 Candidatus Rokuibacteriota bacterium | reverse complement strand
GGATTTTTATCAGGCCCTTTTTCTCCATGGAGGCCAGGGTGCGGGTGACCGTCTCGCGCGAAGAGCCCACCATTTCCGACAGTTCCTGGTGTGTCGGCCGGCGGGCTATGACGACCCTTTGATCGGTGAGGGGAAATTGACGTCCGAGGTGGCCCAAGATGTGAAAGAGGCGATCGAAGACCGTGGCCAGCGCTAAAAATTCGATACTGTGATCAGCCGCCCGAATGCGTTTCGACAACTCCCCGAGCATCTTGATGACGATCCCGGAATGGGGAAGGACACCCTTGAGGAACTTCTCCCGTTCCAGGACCAGGAGCCGGCTCGCCCGGGAGGTGGTGGCGGCGGCCGAACGGGGCTGGCCGTCCAGGAGAGACATTTCCCCAAAAAAATTCCCCTCCCGCAAAACCGCAAAGGTAACCTCCCGCCCATCCCTGCCGATCCGGGAGATCTTTACCGCGCCTTCCTGAATGAGGAAGAGGCTCCCTCCCTCGTCCCACTGGTGGAAAACCACTGACCCTTTCCGGAGCCGGCGCTCCCGCATCAAAATCAGGATGGCATCGGCTTCGCGATCGGTCAGGTCGGAAAAAATATCTATCTGTCGCAGCAGATCCCGTCGGTGCATAGGTCCCATATCTTGCCCTCGCGCACTATGATAACTCCCAAAAAGTGCTCTGGCAACAACCAACCGGCAGATTGACCGGGGCGACAATAGTAGGGTATATTCATTTCAGCGAGAGAGTGCGGGAGTGCGTCTCCCGGTGTGTGGCGAGGGAAGCGAACGAGATCACTATGGAGAAGCGCATCTTCCGAAAATCCCACACAGAAGCACAGCGGCGGTTGGCAGAGGGGAGTTGCCGCCGGGAGAGTGCCTCCTGCGGCTTTTTTCCAGACCCCACTTTCTGGACTCAGGTCCTCATGGCCGGCCTCCTGTTGATACGGCCACGGAATGTCTCTGGGGAGTCTCTCCCCCCCGAATCTCCTCCCTCTTTCGCCTCTTCCGAGACGGGACAGTAACCGGCATGAGCAGCCTGTGAGGTCATCTGAACGGCCGCTGCCGGCCGGCAGAAAAGAAAAGAGGGAGATGGACCGGGAAGAACAACCCGCGGGAAAAAGCGTGCTGGACCCTCGCCTTCCACTGATCCAGGATGCCGACCTGCACGGTAAGGTCGTCCTGGTGCGCTTCGACCACAACGTCGTCAAGTCGGGACAGATCCGCGATCCTTATCGTATTGACCGCAGCCTGGGGACCCTGTTCAACATCGTGGAGCGGGGCGGGCGACCGGTCCTGATGACTCACATCGGACGGCCCCGTGACAGAGAGAGCGGGGAGATACACCGCGACCCGCAGGAAACTGTGGAGCCCATCGTTGCGTACCTCGAGCAAAAACTCCACGCGCGCTTTGAGATTCCCCGCTTTTTCCCCGATGACTCTCGGGGCATCAGGGGGATCGACACTTCGATCAACCTCGCCATCCGCGAACTCCGGGAGCACCGCCTGAGCGGAATATTCCTCCCCAATATCCGCTGGTTCACCGGCGAGGAGGACGATGGTCCCGCCCGGGACGCCCTGGCCAGGCAACTGGCAGGACTGGGCGATGTATATGTAAACGACGCCTTCGGCTCCTGGCAGTCGCAGGTCTCGACCTATGACGTCACCCGCTACCTCCCGTCCTACGCCGGCTATCTGATGCAGGAGGAGATCGCCAATCTGGGCCGGGTCTTGGAGCCGGAGCGGCCTTTCGTGGCCGTGGTGGCCGGGGCCAAATACGACACCAAGATCGGGCCGCTCTACGAGATCTACCGGAAGGTGGACTTTTTGATCCTGGGGGGAGTGATTTATAACACGTATCTGGCGGCCCGCTACAATGTCCACATCGATGGGGTCTCAGAGTCCGACATCGTGGCCGCCAGAGAGCTCGTGGAGATGGACCGGGTGGAGAAAAAGATAGTCGAGCTCCCTTTCGTGGTGGAATCGGACCTTCCCGACCGCCGGGAGGACGGCCGCTTCCGTACCCTGCCGGTCGCCGACTTCCGTCCCGGAGAGCGGTACAAGTACTTACTGGACATCGATCCCCGCTCTTTCCGTGAGCCAAAGGTCGCCGCCGTCATCGGCGGCGCAATGACTATCTTCGTGAATGCCGTGATGGGTTACACGCCCCACTTTACCGCGGGGTCGGCGGCCCTGGACCAGACCATTGACCACAACCGGGAGGCAATGAAGTTGTACGGCGGAGGGGACACACTGCAGGAGTTCAAGAACCTCTGCCCCGGACTATATCTCTCCGTGATGGACAACGCACGCTACTACCTGTTCACCGGCGGGGGAACAGTCCTGACGGCCATCGAAAAGGGGAGTCCCTACAAGTTGAAGCCGGTCGAGGCCCTGATGGAGAGCAGCAAGACGAGGTCCGGACAGGGGGAGGAACTGGAGGCCAGACGGGCCTGAGGGACGGCTTGCCGTCCCCGTCGGGAGGTGAACTGAGAACGGTGGTGACAGAACTTGTTCGATTCGGGATTTCCATACCCAAGCCGCTCCTTGGGAGGTTCGACCGCCTGGTTGAAGTGCTGGGATACGCCAATCGCTCCGAGGCGATCCGGGACCTCATTCGGAACCGTCTGGTTGAATCGGAGTGGGAAGCCGGGAAGCAGGAGATGATCGGAACGGTGACCATGATTTACGATCATCACGTCCGCGAGCTGACCGAGGCCCTGAACGACCTCCAGCACCGGCATTATGCCGCCATTCTCTCCACCCTGCATATCCACCTGGATGTACATCACTGCCTGGAGGTTCTGGTCCTCAAGGGGCCTGGAGAGCAGGTCCGGAAGATCTCCGACACGCTCATCGGAATGCGGGGGGTGAAGCATGGAAAGTTGACGGTCGCCACTGCACAGGAGCACCTTTGATTTGAGGGGAACAGGGATGGAAGACAGTGTCGGGCGCAATGCCGGGAACTCCTCCCCGCCGCGGGTACCGCAGAACCTTCTCAGTATCCTGCTGGAGAGTGTTTCGGATACCGTTATGGTGACCGACCGGGAGGGCCACATCCGCTATTGGAACCGGGGAGCGGAACAGTCCTTTCAATACACCGCGACCGAGATCCTCGGAAAGCACGTGAGCATACTTTACTCCCCTGCGGAGGGGGAGGAGCTCATGAGGGTTAGGGAACTCACCCTGGCGGGGGAGGTCATCTCGAACCTCGAGATGCGTGAGCGGCGCAAGGACGGAAAGGAAATCAACATGCTTCTTTCGATAGTCCCCATCCTGGGAGACACCGGGGAGGTCGATTTCCTGGCCGGGATCGGTAAGGACATCACCAATATCCGGGAGCTGGAGGAAAAGGCCCTCGCGGCCGAGAAGCTCGATACCGTCCGGGAGATGATCGTCACCTTTAATCACCGGGTGAACCAGCCTCTGGCGGTCATCGGGTGCTACCTCGGCATGCTCCTGGATCGACACCACACTCTGTCGCCGGACAAGAGGGAGCAGTACCTGCGCGAGATCGAGAAGGAAACGGAGCGTATCGCTCACCTCCTGCGAAGGCTTGCGGAGCTGGAGGAAGTCTACTCGATCGAGTATCTGGCCGAGAAAAAGATGATAGACCTGGATCTCACCAAGGATCCAACCAAAAGCGAGTGAGGACATTCCTTTCCCCAAACGAAGCGTGGCCGGAACTCCGCGGCCCGCGACCGCGCAGGTAGAAAAATGCGGGCTGACGAGCTGAGAAAACAGCACATGCGGGGCAAGAACATCGAGCCCATCCGCCTCCGCCGGGGGATGCCGGTCCGGGACCTGATGGAGGTCTATGGCGAGATGGGTTTCAACGCCCGGCGCCTCTATGAGGCCGGCCGGCTCTACGCCACCATGCTTCGCAAAGGAGCTTCAATCTGTCTCACTCTGGCCGGGGCGATGACCCCGGTCGGGATGTCCGGAGCCCTGATCACCCTGATGGAAAAAGGCTGGGTGGACTGGATTATTTCCACCGGCGCCAACCTCTACCACGATTTGCACCGGGCCTTCGACTTTCCCATGAAGCAGGGGCACTTCCAGGTGGACGACGAGGAGCTCAAGGAGGCCGGGATTGCCAGAATTTACGACGTCTTCATTCAAGAGGGAGAAACCATGCTCGAGACCGATCGTGCGATCATCCGGTCAGTCCTGGCGAGGGAATTCCCTCAGCCCCTTTCCACGGCTGATTTTCACGCGCTGCTAGGACAGGAGATCCTCCGCCGGGCGCCACACCCCAAAAAATCGTTTGTGGCCCGGGCCGCCCAGCTCGGAGTGCCCCTTTACGTCCCCTCTCCCGGTGACTCCTCGATCGGCATGAACCTGGTCCTCAACCACCTCGAGGGGAGACCGGTGCCGATCGATCCCACTCTGGACGTCCTCGAGACCGCCGCCATCGTGCGGGGGAGCAGAAGTAACGGCGCCCTGATGGTCGGCGGCGGAGCCCCGAAGAACTTCTTCATGCAGACCCAACCCACCCTGTGGCAGGTGCTGGAGGATTCCCGCGGCGGGCACGACTACTTCATCCAGATCACCGCCGACGCCCCGCACTGGGGAGGGCTCTCCGGGGCGACTGCTTCGGAGGCCCGTTCCTGGGGAAAGGTCAAGGCCGCCGACCGGAACAACGTCACCGTCTACTGTGATGCCACAATCGCCCTGCCCTTCCTCGTAACGTATCTCCTCTCCACCCAAAAGCCACGGAAAAAGAAGAATCTGCTGCGGACCAGGAAACGATTCCTTGCGGCGCTGGTCCGGCACTACCGCTCCAACCGGCCTCTGCGCGAAAAGATGGAGAGCGTAAAGAGGGAACTGGGTCTCGGGTGATTCGGAATGGATCGCATGAAGGTCGCCGTGCCGAAAGCCCGGCCCCCGACCTTTCTGGGACTGGATAACCCTCCTCCCGGCCGCCGTTGCCGGGGAGCGGTGGTGGGATCCACCGGCTTCTTCTTCGATTCCGTGCTGCGCGCTTCGGAATTCGTAGAGCACTACGATGAGGAACTGTCGTACGAACCCGCCCGCCTCGGCATTCGAACGGAGAGGATTTCGCCCGCCCGCGTGGCTGAAAGGTTCGGGCACTATCTCGGAAAGGGAGTCTTCGTCCTGGTTGCGGGCTGCGATATCCCCGGGGACACTCTGCTCCAGGGGAAGAGATACGGTCTGGTTTCGTTTTCCCCGAAGATGATCCCGGAGGCAGAAGGGGAGCGGAGAACGCGCGGGAGACTCATGCCGCAGCTGGTCCTGGGATACCGCGACGGGGGGCCGCCCTCCCGAACTTCGCGGTCTCGGCGCACCGTCGTCCCGTCCCGGGAGATAGCTACCTGGATGTGCACCCCGCGGCTGCCCAAGCCGCCTCGGGAACCGCTCCTGGTGGTGATCGACCCCCTGGTAATGGATCCGGCACTGTTGCCCGTTCCGGGGAACGTCGAGCCGGGGGGGCTGCAGTGGTATCACATGACGGGCCTTCTCCGCTCGATCTTTACCGGGGGGCGTGTCAAGGGCGCCCTCCTCCTCCCCTGCCGATTGCCGGCCGCAGACCCGGGACCGGCATTCGTCCTGGCCCGGCTGGCCGCCAAGGTCCTCGGCTACGGTCTGAAGCAGTTCAGGAAACGCTGAGGAGACCCTCCCGCATGCCGAAGCTGAATGTCCCTCGCTGGGACAGGGGATTCGCGTTTCTGATCGCCCCCTATGAACGGACAACCTCTCTCTTCAAGGGCGCAGCCCTGGGGCCGGGAGCGGTGCTCCGCGACTGGCGCCGGCTCCAGCGTCACGAGAACTTGCCCGAACCGGAGATCATTCTTCGCCTCCCACCGTCGGCCCTCGCCGGCGTCCGCTCTCTGCTGCCTGCGCTCCGCCGGGTAACCGGGACGGTGCTGGACCGTTCACTCCTGCCGGTGCTGCTCGGCGGGGAGCACACCGTCACCCTGGGGGCGGTAGCGGAGTTCGCAGCCCGGCGCACCAAACTCGGAGTGATACAGCTCGATGCCCATGCCGACCTCCGCGACCGCTATCAGGGCTCGCGGTACAGCCACGCCTGCACCATGAGAAGGGTGCGGGAGGACCTGCAGATACCGGTTCTCCCGGTCGGGATACGCGCCCTTTCCCGTCAGGAGGCAGACTACCTGCGGAGGCGAAGGCCCGGCGCTCTTCCCGGCCGGCGGCTCGGCAATTGGAAGAAGTCGTTGCCCCGGCTCCTGAGCCGCCTCCCCAGGTTCACCTACCTGACCGTGGATATGGATTTCTTCGATCCCGCGGTGGTACCAGGGGTGGGGACGCCGGAGCCGGGAGGAGCCGGTTGGTACCAGGCCTTGGACATCTTGAGCGAGATAGCCCGACACAAGACTATCGTCGGCCTGGACGTGGTGGAGCTTTGCCCCCCGCGGGAGAAAAAAAAGGAGCGTCCGGGCGGCGGCCCGCCTCATCGCTCATATCCTATCGCGCGTGTAACCGATGAGAAAGTGATCCCGTGGGGGGGGGGGGGATTTGACAAGACCGCCGATCTTTCTTACTATTCCGCCGACCATTCCAGAAAGAAAGATAGAACATGTACGTACCGAGAAAAATCTTCCTCACCAAGGGTGTGGGCACACACAAATACAAGCTCCAGTCTTTCGAAAAGGCCCTGATGAACGCCATGATCGAGAAGTACAACCTGGTGTAGGTATCCAGCATTTTCCCCCCGGCCTGTAAGATACTGCCTCGTTCCCGGGGGTTGGAGCTGCTACAGGCGGGGCAGATCGTCCACTGCGTCCTGGCCCAGCAGTCCACCCGCGAGCCGAACCGCCTGATCGCGGCCTCGATCGGTCTGGCAATGCCCTCTGACGTAAAGCAGTACGGCTACCTCTCCGAGCACACCGCCTATGGTCAGACCGAAGACACCGCCGGGGATTACGCCGAAGACCTGGCGGCGTGCATGCTCGCCACCACCTTGGGAATAGAGTTCGACGAAAACGTTCACTGGGACGAGCGCAAAGAGCTCTGGAAGATAAACAATAAAATCTACAAGACCAAGAACATCACCCAGTCCGCGGTCGGGGGCAAGCACGGCCTCTGGACAACAGCGGTCGC
>JAUVQV010000221.1 GCA_030597995.1 Candidatus Rokuibacteriota bacterium | reverse complement strand
CGAGCAGACGGGAGTTGCAGTGGGGTCCGACCTCTTTCGCCGAGAGCGCCAGGGAGCACCCCCGGCGAGCCTGACCACCGAATAAGAAACAGGGAAAGTTCTGAAAAAGGAGGAGGGGTCAGGGAGGATTTGTTGAGTGTTCCTGCGCCAGCATTTTGGACAGTGCCGCGTGCACCCGCTCGGACAGCTCATGCTTTTGCCGTAGCCGGTACCCCTCGGTTTCAATCGGATCGCCGATTCGAATGGTGACCCGGCCGGGCACGGCGATCAGCCTCCCCCGCGGCAAAATCCTATGCGTCCCTATGATGGCGACCGGCACTACCGGTACTCTGGCCTTTATCGCCAGCACCATGGCGCCGGACTTAAAAGGCTGTAAATTCCCGTCCCAACTTCTGGTGCCCTCGGGGAAAATAATTACCGAGTTGCCCGAAGAAATTCTGGCCGCCGCCTCTTCCAGACTCTTCATGGCCGCGCGGCCCCGCATCCGGTCCACCGGGATCGAGTCCGCGGCCCGCATGGCCTGGCCCAGAAAGGGCACTCTGAAAAGCTCTTTCTTGGCCAGCCAGTGGAAATCAAGGCCCAGATATCCCTGGAGGGCGAAGATATCAAACTGACTTTGATGGTTGGCTGCAAACAGGTACGGACGCGCGGGATCCAGGTGGGTTCTACTCTCAACCCGCACCGAGACTCCGCTGGCACGGACCAGCAGCCGAGCCCATGCACGCGCCAGTCCTCGACTGGTACTGGAAGGCCGCCGAAAAACGAAGGTCACGACAACGGCGGTGCTGCATATCACCATGGTCCACAAGGGGGTAAACACCAGAAGGGCTCCCCCCCACAAGGAACGCACAATATTCATAACTCTTTGAGCACTTACAAAAACTCCACGAACGCCCGGCCGGGTGAAAAACCGGCGTTATCCCCGCAATGGGATCTGAATTCCGCGGAAATCCCGTTAATTATATACCATTGAGTTTCTTCTTGGTAAAATCCGTTGCACCGAAGTTCCAGAGGGAGGAGAGAGGGATGAAAATATATATTTCGGGTTCACTCGCCTATGACCGGATCATGGACTTCCCGGGAAGATTCTCCGATCACATCCTCCCGGAGAAAATTCACATTCTCAACGTCTGTTTCACAATTAACGGCCTGCGTGAAAACTTCGGAGGGACCGCCGGGAACATCGCATACACCCTCTCACTGTTGGGCGAGAGACCCGTTGTCATCGCGAGCGCCGGCCGCGACTTCGGAGCCTACCGGGACTGGCTGGAAAAAAACAACCTCTCAACCGAGCACGTCACCATTGTCAACGACGAAGTGACCGCCGGAGCGTACATCACCACCGACAAGTCGGACAACCAGATCACAGCCTTCAACCCGGGCGCCATGAGATGCAGGTCCACCTTTGATTTCCGGGCCCTGGCCCCCGAAGAGTCCCTGGCCGTCATTGCCCCTGGAAATCTCGGCGACATGCATCTTTTTGCCCAAGTGTGCAAGCGGGAAAAAATCGCCTACCTCTTCGACCCCGGACAGTCCCTGCCCGCCTGGACGGCCGAACAGCTCTGCCAGATGATAGACGGCTCAAAGATCTTTATCAGCAACGACTATGAGCTGGAAATGGCGCTCAAAACCACGGGCCTCCGGCTGGAGGACATTCTGCCCATGACCGGCACACTCATCACCACCCTCGGGGAGCAAGGGTCCGTGATCCGCTCCCTCGAAAACGGCTCCGTCAAGAGCGTCCAAATTCCGGCGGCCAAACCGGATAAGGTCTGCGATCCCACAGGCGCGGGAGACGCCTACCGGGCGGGACTGCTCAAGGGGCTCCTGCTGCCGCAAAAAGACATCGTCCACGCCGCGCGGATGGGTTCCGTCAGTGCCTCGTACGCCGTCGAGGGGTACGGCACCCAGACTTTCCACTTCACCCGGGACTCCTTCAACCAGCGCTTCAGCACCGTCTTCGGCGCCACCGCCTATTGACCTCGATTCTTCCCGGACCGCTTCCCCCAAGGACCTTGACACTTTACAAACCTGACGTTAGATTTAATGTATTAGGAGGGTGAGGGAATGACGGAACGGAAAGACAGGCGAAGTCAACACCGGGTGGTGTGCCGTTTCCCTTTGAAATACCGGGAGATACGCGACACCCCTCCCCTTTTCAGGGGAACGCAGGTGCAAAACTTCAGCCGGGGCGGGCTGCTTCACCGCACGGAAGAATTTCTCCCTCTGAATACCGGTATGATCCTGGAATTCAGGCTGCCGACCAGCCCCAAGCCCATCCGGGCCATTTCCAAAGTGTGCTGGACAAAAAAACTCCCCGAGAGCGATTCTTTTGAGGTCGGAAACGAGTTCCTCGACCTGACCCGGGAGGAACGGGAGGTCATCTCCGCTTATCTCGGGGACCGGCAGCCAGCGTAGGATATTTCTTTCATTGTCGGCATGATGCGGGCGGGGTCCGTTTTTCCCTGTCCACGCTATTCAGTTCAATCTCAAAGAGCTTGGGCCACAGCTTCCCGGTGACGAACAGCCGATCACGAGAAGCGTCGTACGCGATCCCGTTGAGGACACCGGTCGACTCCCGCCGGTCCTCCCGGCGTAACAGTCCTTCCAGTTTTACCACCCCGATCACTCGTCCGGTCTCGGGGTCGATCCGCACCAGGCAATCCGTCCTCCAGACATTGGAGAAAATCTCGCCCTTCACATATTCCAGCTCGTTGAGACCGGTGACGGCGCCGTCGCGGTCATAACCCCGGATCCGGCCGACCTCGACGAAGGTCGCGGGGTCGAGAAAACGGAGGGTCGCAGTCCCGTCGCTCATGACGAGACGCTGTCCATCATGGGTAATCCCCCACCCCTCCGTGGGATACGCGAACTCCCGCCGCAGGCTGAAATTGTCCCTG
>JAUVQV010000095.1 GCA_030597995.1 Candidatus Rokuibacteriota bacterium | reverse complement strand
CTCCGAGAGTGAGGGTGTACATAATCATGTTGCCTCTTTCCTCCTTGATGAGGGCTTTCATACTCATGGAGGTGCGAATCTGTTTTCGACGTTTGTTCCCCATGTGCCTTTCCAGTACATTGAATATGGAGCGAATCGTTACCGGCTTATTTATGTAAGCGGTGCACCCGCTCTCGAGGGCTTTTATTCTTGAACTTTCACTGCCGTCGGTGGTGACAATAATCACCATGATCCTCGAGGTGGCAGGATCTTGCTTGATGCTCCGGCACAAATCGAACCCCGCCATATCGGAAAACCTGGTCTCACACATCACCAAGTCGGGCAGTTTCCGGCGCAGTTCCTTGAGGCCGTCCATACCGTTCCGGGCGGAGAGGAACTGATACCCGAGCCGCGTGACGAGGATCTCCATGAATTTGAGGAAGGACACCGAGCTGTCCACCAATAACACAACTTTCATTTACCATCTCCCTTCCAGGAAAAATTGGAAATGCACAGCGAGCGCACTCCCCACAACCTGCGGCAGGGACTTACAATAACATCTGGAACTGCCATTTTTGTATGCAGTTTCATTATTGTCTGAAAATATATGAAAATTTGGTACTTTCGCAACTCATTTGGTCATTTCCTGAAATATCCACTTTATCTTAAAAAAAGTATACAATTTAGTTAAAGGTCCATTCTATTATTATAATGCAAGCCTTACGATTCTCCTCTTCTTCGTGTGCCTGTCGAGCGTCCGAGGAACGAGGCTAAGAGGCGCCTGAAAATTTGCCAGTCGAAGTGCGGACCGGGATCGGTCTTCCTCTCCGGTGCGATGTCACTGTGGCCGACGACCCGGCCCGGCGTGACGGCGGGATAGAGTCGCATCAGATCCCGGCAGAGCAGGGCCAGTGTGCGGTACTGTCGGGTGGTAAAGGGGCGCCGGTCGTCGCCTTCCAGCTCGATCCCGATCGAAAAGTCGTTGCACTCTTCTTCTCCCTCCCAGCGGCTGCGGCCGGCGTGGTAGGCCACCCGGTCGGTCTCGACGAATTGCGTGACTGCTCCCCGGCGGTCGATGAAGAAGTGGGCCGAGAGTTTCTTGCCCCGAATCTCCCGATAGGCAGGGTGCCGGGAACAGTCCAGCCGTCCGAGAAAGAGGTCGGCTACCTCCCCGGTCCCGAATCTTCCCGGCGGGCAGGAGATAGAATGTAGCACGATCAGTGTAACCTCCCGCCCGCTGCGGTTTCTGTGGTGCGGGCTGGGAAAGAAGCTTATTTTCAAGCGGGAGCGCAGGGGAGCCATGTTCTCAAACCAGGACGGCCATGGCGGCGGCGGCGGCGAGGGGGATGGTCAGATTGTCGCTGAGCCAGGCCGGGGAGAGGAACTCCACGGCCGCGGCGGTGAGGGCCCCCACCAGGATTACCGGTGCCGCGAGCCCGAACCCGAGGGCCCGGAGGGCGATGCCGATCAGGAACCCCGCGCCGAGAAAGGCCCCGGTGCCCTCCAGGCTTTTACCCTTGAACCTGGTCTTTCCCCAGGCCTCGCCGACCATGCTGGCCAGGACGTCCCCGAAGACCAGAAACAGGATGGCCGCAGTGGCGATCTCACGGTCGAAAAGAAAGAACGTCAGGGCCACCCCGAGGATGTAGGCCTCCGTCCCGGTCAGCGTAAAGGCCTCGGAGGGGCGGAGGAAAGACCCCAGGTGAGAGAGGGCCCAGTTGTTGAAGGCCGGGACCCGGAGCCGGATCAGGTCCAGCAGCAGCGTGCCGGCGAAGAGCGCGCCGTATGCCAGGAAGGCCGAGGGGGTGTCAAGCAGATAATAGAGCGCGATCAGCATCAGTCCCCCCAGGGTGTGGTAACACTTCCGTCCGACGTTTTTCAACTTCTTGTCCTCCCACCGACGGCCGGGGCGTAGCGACGCGGTCCTCGCAGGGGGGGGTTGTAGTAGCCGTGGCGGAGAGTGGGACGCCGCCGCCGCAGCCGGTCCATAACCTGTGGTATCCCGAGGCGCCGACCGCTGGAGAAGGGCCGCACGGTTTCCCAGTACCTCTCCGGGTCGAGGTTCAGGTTGCGCCACTGAATGAGGTCGGGGCGCGTGGCGGTGAGGAGCCTTTCCAGCGCCTCGAACTCGTCCGGGTCGTCGGTCAGCCCCGGAAAGACAAAGTAGTTGAGAGAGGCGAAACGCCCGTAGCGGCGCACCCGGCTCAGGCTCTCGATCACTTCCGTGAGGCTGTAGTCCCGGGGACGGAAGTACGAACGGTAGACCTCCTCCCGGGCGCTGTTGAGACTGACCCGGACGCTGTCCAGCCCCGCGTCCAGGAGACGCTCCAGGTCGTCGGGGCGGCTGGCGTTGGTGTTGAGGTTTATCGTGCCGCGGGCGGTCCGCCGCCGGATCCCGGTGACAACCTCCTCCAGGAGGTCGGTTACCATAAGCGGTTCACCCTCGCACCCCTGGCCAAAGCTCACCACCGCCCGGGGAGCGGACTCGAGGTGCGGGACCGCCACCTCGAGCATTTCGGCGACCGAGGGGGAGAAGGTGATTCTCCGCTGGCTCGCCGGGCAGGAATCAGGCGGCTGCCAGGAGAGGCAGCCCAGGCAGCGGGCGTTGCAGTCCGGAGAGCTCGGCAGAGGCGCTTCCCACCTTCCGAGCATGAGGTTCCTCGCCGCCGGGCAGCCGGAGCAGACGGCACATTCGATGAGGTGCTGCCAGAGGCGATTTTTACGGTACCTGGCCCGCAGGATTCGGGATCTTTGCTGGAGGCGGCGCCGGGAAAAGAGCTCCAGGTCCTGACGGCGGTCCGGATCCACGCGCCGGGCCGGAACGTAAAAGCGCCCCCGGCGCCATCCGACCGCGGTGTACGCGAAAAGGGGAAGCCTCGGGGCGCCAGGCAGAGTCCGGTAGGGGGCGGTCAGAAACTGGGTGTGAGCAGGGGAGAGGAAAGCGGCCACAGCCGACAGTTCCCCGCCCCCGATTTCCACCACTTCCCCGGAGCGTGCCTCCAACCCCATCGGAAGGCGCCCCGGAAGCAGGAACAGTTCCGAGCCCGCCGGGAGGGGTATGCACTCCTCGGGGAGGAGCGGGACAAACCGGTCACCGCTCTTCCCGACGGCAACATGCCCTGGGAGGTCGAAAATGTGACCCGTGGCGTCGGCAATCACCGACACCGGTCTGTGTTCTGATTTACGCACGGCCGAGTGAATTATACGTCCCCCGCCCCGACTGGCAAACCTTCGTCCGCGCCCCACGACTTCATCCGTGCGCGGATTGACATTTTCCCGGACTATTGAGAATATAAAAAACCGGGAGGGGCGGCTCGGGAACCGCGGGAAATATATGCTGCATAAAGTAGTAGCCCGATTTAAAAACGGCATGGTGCTGAGGGGAACTACCACCGATTTCGCCCCCAACCGGCCGACGTTCACCCTCTCCATCCCACGGTCCTCCGGTATCAGCGAAGACACCGAGGTGGAGCTGGAGGACTTGAAGGCCCTGTTTTTCGTGAAAACCTTGGAAGGGACAAAGGAATACCGGGAGCGGAAGCTGCGGGCCCCGGATTCGCAATTCGGGAAACGTATGCTGGTAACCTTCGCGGACGGGGAGTCGCTCCGGGGAACGACGCTGGGGGTCAACCTCTGCCAGACCGGGTTTCTCCTCTTCCCCTCGGATGCTAAAAGCAACAACAACAGGATTTTCATCATCCGATCCGCCATCAAGGAGATGCGGCAGGAAGACTGAGCGTCGAGACATCCCCTTACGCTTGTTCCGATTGCAGCAATCCCTCCGTTGTCATTCCGATTGCTTACGCCTCCCCCCTCTTGATGACATGGGCCATGAGGCTTTGGGGAGAACAAACCCGCCTTCGGATAGTTTGACAGAGCAACGGTTCACTGCTAACTTAGTGCCGAAAAAGGAAAATGTACCATAAACCCTTCAGTTTTCTTGCCCTAGCGGTCACAATGCTGCTGATATCGACTTCACTTGCCGCGGGGCCGGGGGATACAGGGGATCCACCGCAACCGCACAGCCGGGAAGGGTGCATGAAATGCCACCTCGAGGAGGAGGGCGCCGGCCGGGAGCGGACCTGGATTATTACTCCGGGAGATGGCGGCCAGCACGATGCCCTGCTGCAATCCTGCCGAGTCTGCCATGACGACAGCAAGGAGGGTTTCTGGATCTTGGTGGTGCCGCCCGGGAAGTGGCCGGTACCCGAAAGGGCACCGATCGGGGCGAAACCGCCTCCGCCTCCGGCCGCCGCCGAGAAGGCTGCCATCGAGGGTTTTGAAAACCCTCACGATGCTCTCGACTGTCACGGCTGCCATGAGAGCGAGTCTCCCGAGGACCTTCAGGGGGGAGTGTCCGTCCTGACAGGCATCGGTTCAGAGGAGGTAAGAGATTTTTGCCTCCGCTGTCACTCCGGCACGGACCAGCGGCACTTCCCCCGGGGAAATCTCCCCCGGCCGAGCGTCTCCTGCCTCAACTGCCATCAGATCAAGGGCCGCCAGCTGCTCTACCCCGCCCTCCGGCCGGACTACCTGCAATTTCTCACCGCGGCCACCGGCATCAACCCTCACGGCGGGACGATCTTCTGCCTCACGTGCCATCGGGATTCCCCCCGGGAGGGGCAGCCGGTCAATTTCCTCTACCCTGATGATGCCAACCGGATGTGCCGCCGCTGTCATGAGGGTGTCGAACATCACCCTCTCAATGTGAAATCCGCCCCCGGGTCCTGGAAGATGGACTTTGTCAACTTTCCCCTGCAGCAGGAAGGAGTCACCTGTATCTCGTGCCACGATCCCCCTGAGTGCGAAGGGGAAGCAACGGCCGACAGCCGGCATTTTCTCAGGGGAGGACCGTATGATGCAGGAGAGGAATTCTGTCTGCGCTGCCATGAAGGGCGAAAGTTTGCGATCCTCAACCCGCACGATCAGATCGATGAGAGCGGTGAGGTCGACAAGAAAAAATGCCTTTACTGTCACGTGAGTGTCCCGGACTCCACCTTCGAAGCACTCACCCCGCAGGATTTCACCGACAATCTTGAGGCCCTGTGCTCCTCCTGCCACACCGTTCCGGCGCACCCGGAGGTAGACCACATGGTCCCGCTTCCCAGTATCAAAATGGCGGACGTCCGGCGCTATGAAGAGCGCCGCCTGGTGGTGTTGCCGCTATCCTTCGATGACCGGGTCACGTGCGCCACCTGCCACAATCCTCACGAAAAAGGGCTCTTGATGGGGCCCGCCGGGGTGGGAGCGGACGAGGAGTATCGTCTCCGCCTGGCCACCTTTAACGAGATCTG
>JAUVQV010000006.1 GCA_030597995.1 Candidatus Rokuibacteriota bacterium | reverse complement strand
CGAACGACATCACCGCCCCCATCGCCATCGAGGAGTTCGAGAAGGCGGGGGCAGCCCGGGTCTTCGATCCGGACAAGATCGTCCTGGTGCCGGACCACTTCGCCCCGAACAAAGACATCAAGTCCGCGGAACAGTGCAAGAGGATGCGGGATTTCGCCCGGCGGATGGGGATCAACCGCCACTACGAGATCGGGCGCATGGGGATAGAACACGCCCTGCTGCCGGAGGAGGGGCTGGTCCGCCCGGGGATGGTCATCATCGGCGCCGATTCGCACACCTGCACTTACGGGGCCCTCGGAGCCTTCGCCACCGGGATGGGGAGCACCGACCTGGCCGCGGCCTGGATCACAGGCTGGACCTGGCTGCGGGTCCCGGAGGCCATGAAATTCGTCTTTTACGGAAAGCCGCCGGAGGGAGTCGGGGGAAAGGATTACATCCTCCACCTGTTGGGGAAAATCGGTGTGGACGGAGCGCGTTACCGCTCCATGGAATTCACCGGCGAGGCCGTGGGGGAGCTGGAGCTGGACGGGCGACTGACGATGTGCAACATGGCCATCGAGGGGGGGGCGAAGAACGGGATCATGGAGGCCGATGAGAAGGTGGCCGCGTACCTGAGAGGGCGCACCGATATCGCCTATGAGATCTTACGCAGCGACCCGGACGCCGAATACGCGGAGGTCATGGAGATCGACGTCTCCGGCATCGAGCCCCAGGTGGCCCGCCCCCACGCGCCCGACAATGTCGTCGGGGTGAGCGAGCTGGAGGAGGTCAGGATCGATCAGGCCTTCATCGGTTCGTGCACCAACGGCCGCCTCGGTGATCTCCGGCAGGCCGCCGCCGTCCTCCGGGGTCGGAAGGTCTCCCCGGAGGTGCGCCTGATCATCATCCCGGCCACCCAGGAGGTGTACGCCCGGGCACTGCGGGAGGGGCTCCTCGAGGTCTTTCTGAAGGCCGGGGCCGCCGTGAGCACCCCCACCTGCGGTCCCTGCCTCGGCGGCCACATGGGGATCCTGGCGGCTGGTGAGGTGGCGGTCTCGACGTCGAACCGGAACTTTCTGGGGCGCATGGGGCACCCCGAGAGCCGGGTCTACCTTGCCGGCCCGCCGGTGGCGGCCGCCTCGGCCGTCCTGGGGCGGATCGCCGGACCCGCCGAACTGCCGTCCCGCGGGGGGGGAGCATGATTCTGAGAGGAAAGGCCTGGAAGTTCGGGGACGATATCGACACCGACCTCATCATCCACGCCCGCTACCTGACCACCACCGACCAGGCGGAATTGGCCCGCCATTGTATGGAACCGGTCCGGCCGGATTGGGCGGGGCAGGTCGCCCCCGGCGACATCGTGGCAGCCGGAAAGAACTTCGGATGCGGTTCCTCCCGGGAGCATGCCCCCAAGGCACTCCGGGGGTGCGGGGTGACAGCGGTGGTGGCCGTCTCCTTCGCCCGGATCTTCTACCGCAACGCCTTCAACATCGGGCTCCCGGTGATCGAGCAGCCCGAGGCCGCCCGAGACGTGGAGGAGGGAGAGGAGCTGGAGATCGACCTCGAGGGCGGCACGATCCGGAACCTCGGCCGTGGGGCGAGCTACGCCTTCTCGCCCATCCCGGACTTTATGATGAACCTGATCCGGGTCGGGGGACTGATGCCGTGGCTCCGGGAAGAGCTGGCGGCCGCGGGGGGAACATGACCGAACCTCGGAAACATCAGCACGTCGCCGTAGTCGGCGCCACCGGTGCGGTGGGGCAGGAGATGGTGCGGATTCTTGAGGAGAGGCATTTTCCGGTGGGGGATCTCCGCCTCCTGGCCTCGGAGCGTTCCGCGGGGAGCAGCGTCTCCTTCGGCGGGAAAGATCATGTCGTCGAGCTGCTGGGCGAGGATTCTTTCGGCGGAATCCAGATTGCCCTCTTTTCGGCGGGGGGGGCGGTGAGCAGGAAGTACGCACCTCTGGCGGCCCGGGCCGGGTGCGTGGCCATCGACAACACCAGCGCCTTCCGCATGGATCCCGCAGTGCCGCTGGTCGTTCCGGAGGTCAATCCTGAGGCCATCCGCCGCCAGAGCGGCATCATCGCCACCCCCAACTGTTCCACCATCCAGATGGTGATGGTGCTCAAGCCCCTCCACGATGCGGCCCGCATTCGGCGGGTGGTGGTGTCTACCTACCAGGCGACATCCGGGGCGGGGAAGAGGGCCATGAACGAACTCTTCTACCAGACCCGGGATCTTCTCAACGCTCAGGAAGTGACAAAGGAGGTCTTTCCTCACCGGATCGCCTTCAACTGCATTCCCCAGATCGACGTCTTCCTGGACAATGGTTACACCAAAGAAGAGATGAAAATGGTAAATGAGACCAGGAAGATCCTGGAGGACGAGAGTATCGGGATCACGGCCACCACCGTACGGGTGCCGGTTTTTTACGGGCACTCCGAGTCCGTCAACATAGAAACCGAGCGGAAGCTGACCGCGGCCGAGGCCCGCGAGATCCTGGCCTCCGCGCCCGGGGTCCGGGTGGTGGACGACCCTTCCCGCGGGCGCTATCCGATGCCGCTTGAGGCGGCCGGACAGGACAGCACGATGGTGGGGAGGATTCGCGAGGACAATTCGCTCCCGAACGGTTTGAACCTCTGGATCGTGGCCGACAATATCAGGAAGGGGGCGGCCACCAATGCGATTCAGATTGCCGAATTTCTCGTTCAGGAAGGTCTCTGTTAAGACCAGCCGGGGTTTCACTCTCCTGGAGGTCCTGGTCTCTCTCGCTGTCCTGGGGATGGGCCTGGCGGTGATCATGCAGGGACTGGCCCTCGGCCTGCGGGTGAGAAGAGATTCCGCGGAGTCCCTCCGTCTCGGCCTGGTCGCCGAACACCGGCTCCAGCAGCTCTTTGCCCAGGGAACAGTGGATCCCGGAGACGAGGAGGGTGAAGAACACGGATACACCTGGAGGGTAGAGGTTGTTCCGCCCTCTGAGCCGGAGGGGGAGGAGGGGGAACTGGTCGAAGTCCGGCTCACGGTCGAGTCCCCCGCGGGCAGAAAGTGGGAGCTGCGTACCCTCATGCCGGAGAGCGAAGGAAACGCCCAGCCCTGAAGGGGGATTCTACGCTGTGACATCGGTCACGGTATTTTTTCACGATTCCGTAAAAACTATTGCCGTGCAAGATGTTAAAAGCAAATCTTCCGAATTTGGTTGAATGAGAGCCGAGATGAGGATGCCTGTGCGGGCCCGAGGGGGATCGGGCGTTACCCTGATCGAGATGGTGCTCGCCCTCACCATCCTCGCTCTTGCCGGGGGCATCATCTACTCCTCCTTCAGCACCGCCGTCGGTTCCTGGAATGCCGGGTTTACTCACGGCAAAAAAGACCATGTGGCCCGTATATCCCTGGACAGGATGGCCCAGCAGCTGCGATCTGCAGTTGCGGCGACGGTTACCAAGTCCGACCGGGAAGTGGTTGCCTTCGACTCAGGGGAGGACTACCTCCGCTTTGTCACCCTCCTGCCGGTGGGGAACGGCGCCCCGCGGCAGGTATCGTATTCGATCGAGGACTCCGGGAACGGAAAGGAGCTGGTCTACCGGGAGTATCCCTGGCCCGATAAAAAGTTTTTCGAGGGGGGAGAGCCGATAAGAGAAGAGAGATTGCCGGAGATCGCAGGCTTGGAACTGACGCTGATGGCCGGAAGGGAAGAAGTGAGAGAACAGGATGTTCCGAGTGTTCAGGAAGAACAAAAGGAGTGGCTTCCCGGCGAGGTCCCTGACCTGCCCGCCGAGGTCGGGGTGCTTCTGACCACGGCCTCGGAAGGATCGCGTCCCGGAGAATCTTTCTCCGTCACGATTACCATCCCGGGGAGATCCCGTTGATGAAACAGCACATCCCTCTGCGGCCACAGGCCGGAATCGCGCTGATCTTGACGATCTGGCTTTTGACGGTCCTGACCGCCGTAGTGGCCGAATTCATGTTCTCCACCCGGCTGAAGGCGGCGGCGGAGAGGAACTCGAGGGATGGGTTGAGGGCCTATGCTTTGGCAATGGCCGGATACTACAGCGCCCTCGAAGCTCTCGGTCCCGAGGTCAAGTATCTCAGCCTCGAGGAGGACGGCCAGCTCCTCCTCCATCACTCCCCGGAGGAAGAGGGGGTGCCGGCCCTGAAGACCGATGTCACCCTGGGTCGAGGGACTTTCTCTTACACCATTGCCGACGAGGATGGCCGGATCAACATCAACAAGGTGAACCGGGCCGTACTGTCCGCTCTCCTGGAGAAGGTCGGTCTCGAGCCCGGCGTGGAGAGGGATACCGTGGTGGACTCTGTGTTTGACTGGCGGGACCGGAACCGGGAGCACCGCCTCAACGGGGCCGAGGAGGACTATTACCGCGCTCTGGAGACGCCATACTCCTGCAAGGACAAGCCGCTGGATGTCCCCGAAGAGCTGCTCCTGGTAAGGGGGATGCAAAAGGAGTATTTCTCCGGCGGTGAGGTCGGCGGGAAGACCTACCTCCCGCTCCGGGACTACATCACCGTCTATCCGGTGTCTCTGAATGTGAATACCGCTCCTCCGGAGGTGCTCGAAATCCGCCGCCGGCAACGCTCCCGGTCTCCGACACCGGTCTCGCGCTATTTCACCATTACCGCCTCCGGCCGGGGGAGGGAAAAAGGCCCGGAGAGGATCATCCGGGCCGTGGTCCTGCGGCAGGAGCAAAGTGGTGAAATCACATTCAAGTTGTTATACTGGAACGATAATTATTTTCTGAATGAGGTGTGAACCGTGTCTTTGGTGAGATACAGCCTGGGAGTCAGCGTGGAGGAAGGCCGTCTGCATCTGGTGTACCTGCGGGCGGCGTGGGGCGGCCGGGAGGTAGTGGCGGCCGCCAGCATCAGGATGCCCGACACCTCCGAGGCGGAGGGTTCTTTTTTTCAGGAGGTGCACAAGTTTCTTTTGAAAAACAGGGTCCGGACAGCGGACGTAATCACACTCGGCATCAACCGCCGGGAACTCATTTTCCGCCAGATAGACACTCCGCCGCTCCGGGACCGAGACCTCCCGGAGCTGGTGGAGTTTGAGTGTGACCGGCACCTTCCGGGGAAAAAGGAGGAGTTTCTCGTTGGTTATCAGCATCAGGGGCGCCTGAAAAACGGCGGCCACCAGCTGCTCCTCGGAGCCGCGAAGAGAAGCACCCTGGAACGTCAACTCTCCCTTTTGAGAAAGGCCAATCTCAGCCCGTTCTCTTTCCAGCCGGCGCCGGTGGCCCTAGCCGCGGCCTTCACCCAGGCGGTGCCGGTCTCATCACCGGTGCTCCTGCTCTCCGTCGGGCGGTCTTTTTTCGGGACGGATGTCCTCCGGGGCGGGAAACTGGTCTATTCCCGTTTCTTCCACTCCGGGGGCCCGGAGGGGAAGAATTCTTTCAATGATACGGGTGGGCCCGAGGCCGCCGGACGGCTGGCTGAAGCAGTGTCCGAGAAACTCCGGCAGCCGTTGTTTGTGCAGAGTCTGCCTGGGGAAAAACTCCCCCCGCTCTGGCTCTGCGGTTCCGGGCCCTACAAGGAAATTCTGGTCGAGAGGCTGCAGCGGGACCTCGGGGTGCCGGTGCAGGTCTTTTCTCCCGAGGTTCAGGTCCGGGGGTCGGGAGCTCCTCCTATGGACGCCTCGGAGTACAGTGTGCCTCTGGGCCTGGCGCTTCTCGGTCTCGCCGGGGCCAGGGAGGGGTTGGAACTCTCTCAGGAACGGGAGGAGAACCTGCGGGAGCAGCCCCGGTTCCGGCTCACGGCCGCTTTGGCAGTACTGCTCTTCTGCCTTGTCGGAGTATACTTTTTCGGCCTCCGCCTCCGCCAGCGTCAGCACCTGGCCCGGATAGACAAAGAGGTGCAGGTGCTGAAGGTGAAAGCGGCCGCGGTAAAGGAAATCAACCGGGAGGTACAGGAGAAAAACTCCCGCCTGCGCTTCCTGGCGGGCTCTATCCCAGGCCGCACGCGGCAGTCCGACCTCCTGAAGGAATTGACGGGTCTGGTCCCGGATGACTCCTACCTCAGCGAGTACCTCTTCCGGGACGGCAAGATCGTGATCACCGGTCTGGCACCCTCTGCCTCGCGGCTCCTGCCTCTCCTGGCGGCCTCCCCACTTATTGAGAGGGCCGAGTTTTCCGCCCCGATCGTCTCGCGGGGAGAGACCAGGGAGAAATTCAAGATCACCATGTACCTGGAGGGGGGCGGGAACTAAGTGTACCGTTTCGGCGCAAGAGAAGGTATATGGTAATTAAAAACCGCGCCACCAAATCCTTGAAGGCGAGGGAGAAGTTTTTTCTTGCCGCCGCCGCGGCGGCGGTGGTGCTCTTTATTGTGGGGCGGTTGCTGATGGCGCAGGTGAATACCTACCGGGCGAACCAGCGGGAGCTACTCCCTGAGAAATTGGCTCTGTTGTCAGACTATCGGGCGGCGGTGGCCCGGGAAAAAGTCCTGGTGCAGGAAAACCGGGAGCTGGACCAGGTCCTCGAGAGCTACGAAAAATATCTGCTGCCGAGTTCGGAGCCTTCCCTCGCCGCCGCGGAGCTCCAGACCCACCTGAAGGATCTGGCCGGCCGCGCCGGACTCAAGATTGTGAGCGAGAAAATTCTCACCCACCGGAAGGAGGAGCACTACCTGGAAATCCCGGTCCAGATCGTTGCCAGCGGTGGTCTGGAGAATCTCCGGGATTTCATTGTCTCTCTGGAGCGCGCAGAGGTGTTTATCGCGATCCGGAAGATGAACCTGCGGGCGGTGAAGAAAAAGCAGTTTCTCCCGGCAACCAGGACCTATGCCGAAAAAAGCGAAATCCAGGCTACTCTCACCGTAGCCGGGCTCATTCACGGCTGAGTGAGAGTGAAAGAATTACAAGGGGAGGCTGAACAACCGCGATGAGAAAACCCTGGTTCTGGAACCTGCTTCTGGCGGTGGGGGTGATGGTGGCCGTGGCCAGGCTCGCCGGTTACTGGCGACAGCCGCTCCCCTCTCTCCCGGCAGCCCCGGAGCCGCCTCCGGCGGCGTCCCCGGTCGGGCAGCTGCATCCTTCAGCCCTGGCCGAGGAAGACTATGGAGTCATAGTCTCCCGGAATCTCTTCAGCCCGATCCGCAGCGTTGCTCCTCCCTCCCCGAGTGGTGAGGCTCCGGCCCCGGCTCCGGCGGCCCCCCCTCCCAAGATCACCCTCTACGGCGTGGTGATCGAGGACGGCGGAGAAAAGACCGCCTACCTGAAAGAAGATTCCCAGGGTCAGGGAACCAAGCCCCGGGCGGTGCGCGAGGGGGACACCGTATCCGGAGGGAAGGTCTCCGCGATCGGCAGCAACCGGGTCACCCTGGTATTCGGGGGGAAGGAGGTCATCGTACCCCTCCGTTCTCCCAAGGGAAAGGTGGCGGCGCCGCCGCGGCCGCCGGTGGCCGCTCCGCCGCGGCCGTCTCAACCGCCCCGGTTGCAGCCCCCGGGCCGTTCTCCCGCGGTGAGACGTCCGGTCCGCCGACCCTTCCGGAGTCGGGCCCGCCCCTCCCGTACTCCTTCAGAGGAGGCAACGTGGGGCGAGGAACCAGGATTTGAGGAAGAGTATCAGGACGATTTCAGGGATCAGGATTTTCCCGAAGAAGAAGAATTCCTCGATCAGGGACGGTACGGCGATGAATACCGGAGAGAATATCGGTAAGCGGAAGGGTAACCGAGGTAGAAAAGCCCCGGTCTGTTGACAGAAAAATGCTTTCCTGACTATAATTTATCACCCAAATGATGAGAAAGATTATAGCTCTCGCGGCCGCGGTTCTGCTTCTGTCGGGGTGTGCCGGCATGGAGGTCCGGGAGGAGGGCACGGGCCCGGTCCAAGTTCCTGACTCCCCGATCGCGGCTCCGGACCCTTCGCCTCCGCCGGTCTCTCCGACCGTGGAGGAGGACACCCCGCCTGAAATCGCGGAAGCGCTTTTGCCGCCCCAGCCCCGCGGGGTTGACGAGAAGATTCTTTCATCGCCCCCGCCGACCCCGGAGGCGAAGTCCCCCGCCGGAGGAGACCAGGGGAAATTCGTCGCCCTGAATTTCGACAATGCCGACATCACGGTTGTCATCCAGACCATTGCGGAACTGATCGACTTAAACTACATTCTCGCACCGGGAGTACAGGGGCGGGTTACCATCCAGACCTCGGAAAAGCTCCCGGTGAGCGACCTGTTTGCGGTCCTGGAGGAGATCCTCGAGGTCAACTCACTGACGGCGGTCAAGTCCGGGAATTTTTACAAGATCGTTCCGGTCAACCAGGCGTGGCAGAAAGTACTGGAGACGGTGGTTGACGAGGCCGAAGAGGTGCCCCCCGGCGGACGGGTGCTGACCAAAGTCGTACGATTGAAATACATGAGCCCGAGCGAGGTGATCAAAGTCCTCAACCCGCTCAAGTCGCCGGGAGGACTCTACCTCGCACACGACTCGACCCGATTGCTTTTTTTGACCGATTCTGCCAACAAGATCAATGAGTTGATGAAAATCGTATCCATCCTCGATGTGGACACCTTTGCCCAGATCCAGGTGGACTTGCATCCGGTAAAGTATGCCGGCGTCGCCGAACTCGCCAAGGAGCTCACGCAGGTGGTGAACATGTTCATTTCCCGGGCCGGGAGGGGACGTTCCCTCTTCAGGATCATCCCGGTCGTCCAGATCAATGCCCTGATGATTATCAGCGGCGAACCGGGTCTGGCCGGAAGCATCCGTTCCTGGATCGCCAAACTGGACCAGCCGGCGACCGAGGTCACCGACCGGATATTCGTGTACCCTCTCGCTCACGCGACCGCTGAGGACCTCGCTGCCGTTCTGGTGCAGGTCTTCAAGACGGATGGCAGAACAACGACGCAGCCCTCGCGACGGGCCAGGACGGTGCCGGCCGCGCCCCCGAGGACCCGCAGCACTGCCACCGCCCGCAGCCGCACCCCTTTGCAAAATGTGGAAGCCATTGGGGGCGCAACCTCCAGCCCGGTCACCATTGTTGCCGACAAGGCCACCAACTCCCGGATTATCCAAACCGCCACCTGGTACTATCCCGTGGTGGAGGAGACGATACAGAAGTTGGACCTCATGCCGAAGCAGGTCCTGATCGAGGTCCTGATCGCCGAGATCTCCCTGGATGACGAAAACCAGTTCGGCATCCAGTGGGCCTTGAGAGGCCAGGGGTCGGCCGACGTCTTCGGGGAATCACACTCCTTCGACACGGTTGCCCAGACTGTGGTCCCCGCCGGAGATCTGACCGGGGTGACCGTCCCCGGAACCGGTTTCTCGTTCCTGGTGACGGAGGCCAACCGCCTGACCGCGGTGCTGAACGCCTATGACAAGGCCTCGAAGCTGAACATTCTCTCCGCGCCGCACATCATGGCCACCGACAACAAGGAGGCCAAAATCGACATCGGCGCGGAGGTGCCGATCCTGAGGACCAGGACCACCGAGGCGGCCGGGTCGACGGACGGCTTCGGCAGCACCGTGACGAATGACATTGAATACCGCTCCACGGGCGTCATCCTGACCGTCACTCCGCATATCAACAAGGGGCGTTACGTTACACTCGACATCAGGCAGGAGGTGAGCGAGGCCCAGACCAACACCCTGGGGGGCACGGATTCCCCGATCATCCGCAAGAGGATGGCCGAGACCACCATGGTCGTCAAAGACGGGCAGACCCTGGTGATCGGGGGATTAATCCAGGAAACAAGAAACAAATCCCGGGAGGGACTGCCCCTCCTGAGCCGCATACCGCTCCTGGGGTATCTGTTCGGGGCCACCATCACGAAGTTCGCGAAGACCGAGCTGGTGCTGCTGATTACCCCGCGGGTGATCGCCGACCCGGAGGAGGGTGATCAGCTGACCCGGAGCGTGCAGGACCGGGCAGTGACCTTGAAAAAAGGAATACAGCAGTTCAACCAGACAGGGAAACCAAATGATAGTCAAGAAGAATAGCTCCGGTCTTTTTCTGCTGGGGGCGGCATTTTTCCTGGCGGCGTGCTCGGCCCCGGCCGACGAGACCTGGTTCAGGATCACCGGTTTTCAAGGATCGGGAGCAGACGGCGCCACGACGAACATCGCCAGCCTGGAGTCCGAGATCCGTACCAATGAGACGGATCATGTGGACGTCCTGCTGGAGAATTTCACCACCCTGGTTTCTGTCACCGATTCGGTGGGGGTGGGGATATTCGTGTACCACGCCACCGTCGAATACCGTTTGCATGGCTTCTCTTTGCCCACTTATCAGTATGCCGTGAGTCTCTATCTCCCGCCTCCGGGCAGCTTAGGAGGCGATGGAGCAGGTTCAGGTGTCCTCAAGGATTTTCCCCTGGTCCCGGTGGTCTTCAAGAGGTGGCTGCTCAACCCTCAGCATTTTCCCACCCAGATCGCTCACAGCCCCTTCCAAGTGAGTTCCCACATCACTCTTCTGGCCCGGACCGATGAGGGGCGGGAACTCGAAACCACCGGAGACCTGACCATCCTTTTCCAATAATGGTGCGCGTCCTGATCACCGGCGGGGCCGGCTTCATCGGCTCCCATCTCTGCGACCACTTCCTGGAGGCGGGGGAGGAAGTCATCTGCCTGGACAACCTCTCCACCGGGAGCGTCGAGAACATCGCCCACATCACCAGCCCCCGCTTCAGTTTTATCAATTACGACGTCACGAACTACCTCTTTGTCGACGGACCGCTCGACTACATCATGCACTTCGCCAGCCCCGCTTCTCCCATCGACTACCAGGAACTCCCCATCCAGACCCTGAAGGTGGGCAGCCTCGGGACGCACAAGGCCCTGGGTCTGGCCAAGGAGAAGGGGGCGATCTTCCTCCTGGCTTCCACCTCCGAGGTCTACGGCGACCCCCTGGTCCACCCCCAGCGGGAGGACTACTGGGGCAATGTCAACCCCATCGGTCCCCGGGGGGTATATGACGAGGCCAAGCGCTTCGCGGAGGCTTTGACCATGGCCTACCACCGCTATCACGGCGTTCGCACTCGGATCGCCAGGATATTCAATACCTACGGGTCGAGGATGCGCATCCGGGACGGCCGGGCGATACCGAACTTCACCTGCCAGGCCCTGCGGCAAGAGGAAATCACCGTGTATGGAAATGGCCGCCAGACCCGGAGTTTTTGCTCTGTCAGGGATATGGTCGAGGGCCTGGTCCTTCTTCTGAAGG
>JAUVQV010000020.1 GCA_030597995.1 Candidatus Rokuibacteriota bacterium | reverse complement strand
CGCGGTGCGGACGCCATCATCGCGGAAGAGGTGTCGCGGGCGGGCCTGACGGAAAAACTCTGGCAGTCCTTTGCGGTGCTGCTGCCGGTGAAATCGGTGGGGGTGATGGGAGATTCCCGCACCTACGAGAAGGTAATCGTGCTGCGGGCGGTGCACTCCGTGGACGGGATGACCGCGGACTGGGCGCCGCTCCCGGTGAGGCTCCTGCGGAGGATCGCAAACCGGATCATCAACAATGTCGCAGGAGTGAACCGCGTGGTCTACGACATCTCCTCCAAACCCCCCAGCACCATCGAGTGGGAGTAGTACCTCCCCGGAGAGGGAAGATTAAAGTTCCCCTCTTTTCTAAAGAGGGGCAGGGGAGATTATAAAGATAATCCCCCTCTATCCCCCTGAAAAGGGGGAAGATATCATTCCCGCTCTTTAGGTATCAATATGAAATGAATATAAGAAATATAATAATAAGTTACGGTATTACCATAAATTATTACATTAACTAATGGTCTCCGGGTTCCGAGGTGGTGAGCCTTGTGGCGAGGCGGCGGTTATGCAGCCCGAAGGCCGCCCAGCGCAGCCCGTAGGGGAGCTTCGCCGGAAACGACCGCAGGATCCGGAGGACGTACTTCCAGAACGCCCCCCGGTAGCCGCCCGCGACGCCCTCGTAATACAGCAGCCTGAACAGGGCGGTGACTTCCTGGGGCTTGACGATCACCCGTGGAAAGTGAAAGTGGGAGAGGCTGTCGAGGCATCGCCGGTAGAAACCGTCCATGTCCAGATGGACCTGCCGCAGCACCCTCTGGTAGCCCTCGATCAATTCGCCCTCACTGAGGCTCTTCGGGCGGAAGGTCACCTCCGTGCCGCTGCCGGTTGAGGGCCGCGGGTGCAGCCGGTCTTCAGCGCAGAGCCTCTTCTCCAGCTTGGTGTGCGGCAGCGGGGAGAGGAGGGCGAACATCGGCAGTGGCAGGCCGCTCTCCCGAACGAACCGGATGTGGGCATCGAATATGCCCGCGTCGTCACTGTCGAAACCGAGCACCAGCCCCCCGAGCACCAGCATTTTTCCGACCTGCTGAATCCTCCGCACCTTTTCGACCAGCGACCGGCCCGGCCTCAGGTTGTGCCCCTTGTTCGTCTCCCGAAGGCTCTCGGGATTGGGAGAGTCGATGCCCATAAAGATCATGGAGAAGCCGGCCGGTGAGAAGGCCCTCAGCAGGTCGTCGTGTTCGTCTTCGGCCAGAAGCAGGGTGGCCTGGGTGTGAAACTCGAAGGGATAGTTCCTCTCCTTCTGCCACTGCTCGAGGGACTGGAGCAGCGCCAGCGCCGCCCTCGGCTTCCCAATGAAATTATCGTCGACGATAAAGACCTGTCCCCGCCACTTCAGCTCGTAGAGCTGGTCGAGCTCCTTCAGGAAGTCTCTCGTCCCCTTGGTCCGCATCTCCCGCCCGTACCGGCTGGTGATGTCGCAGAACTCGCAGTCGTGGGGACATCCCCGGGAGAACTGCACCACCATCCACCCGTAGTGTCGAAGATCCACAGCTGAGAAGACGGGAGTGAAAAAATCCGCGCCGCGGGGCATTTCTCCCTCGTAGACCCTCGCGGCTCGGCCGGCGAACAGGTCGTCGAGAAACAGCCCCAGGGTGTACTCGCACTCGTTGACGATGCAGTGATCCAGATACAGGCGGTCGCCGCCGGCGCAGGGGCCGCCGCCGATGGTGGTCTTCCCCAGCCTTTTTGCTCTCCGGGCCGCCTCCTCGAACGACCTGCACTGGGCCAGCATCCCGCCGAGGTAGACGTCGTCGGCCCACTCCAGGTCGGTATCGGTCAGGGGCCGGCAGTTCATGTCCAGGAGCCTGACCCTCTCTTCCCCGTATCTCTCCCGCAGGGTCCCGATGACGGAGAGCAGCCCCAGCGGCGGCATCATCGCCTGCGGGTACCCATGCTCGTTCCGGGGGAGAAGGAGGCGGTGCAGGTGGTCATGGTTCAAAAAGGAGTTCCTCGGAAACTCCGGGTAGACCAGGAGGGCGTTCCTTCGCCGATTCCGAATGTTTCGGCTCACGGGTGTGTCCTCCACCGGGGTGCGCTCAATGAGCTTTTTCTTCTACTTCTTCGGTCGGCTCCTGTCAAGTGGGGGACATGATAAGCAGGCTGTGAATCATCGATCTCCCTCCCCCCCTCGCGGTGAGATACCTTACAAAAACACTTGACAACAAGGAGCCCCCGAGAGTAGAAGAGAAACGAATCTAAATCTTTTTCAGTTCTGGAACGCGGACCGCATTCTCTTTGCGGTGACATAGAGTGAAACAGTAGCGGGACAGCCTCAGCCTCTTTGTCAGGCCCTAGTTTTCGACAGTCTCGTGACGCGGTGGGATGTTCAGGCGCGATGCAGGGAGACAATCTATGCACGTGGTGATTATCGGCGGGGGCTTTGGCGGCCTCAACACCGCGAAGAAACTGGGGAGCGCGAGGGGTTTCGAGGTCACCATCGTGGACAAGCGCAACTTTCATCTCTTCCAGCCGCTGTTGTACCAGGTGGCGACCGGCGGGATCTCCGCGAGCGACATCTCCGCACCCCTGCGCACGGTGTTGAAGAAGCATCGCAACGTGAGGGCGCTCCAGGGCGAGCTGGTCGGCTTCGATCCGAACACAAAAACAGTTACCCTTCGTGACGGCGTCACCCTCACCTATGACTCTCTCGTGGTGGCGACCGGGGTCACCCACCACTATTTTGGCAACGACCACTGGTGCGAAAAAGCCCCCGGCCTGAAAACGGTGGAGGACGCCATCCGCATCCGCAGAAACATTCTCTCGGCCCTGGAGCGGGCCGAGAAGGAGGAGGACGAAGAGGCGCGGCGGGCCTTGTTGCGATACGTGATCGTGGGCGCCGGTCCGACGGGTGTGGAGCTGGCCGGGGCGCTGGGAGAGCTGGTCAACCACACCCTGAAAAGGGATTTCCGGTCCATCGACACCCGCTGGGCCGAGATCCATCTCATCGAGTGCTCGGACAGGATTCTGCCGGCCTATCCCGAGGTGCTGTCGCTGAAAGCGGAACAATCCCTCCGGCGTCTCGGCGTCACGGTCAGGAAAAATACGACGGTAACCAACATCGACGGCAGCGAAATCACCCTCAAGGAGGGAGACGGGACGGAGCGCCTCACCGCCGGGACGGTCCTCTGGGCGGCCGGGGTCAAGGCCTCCCCGGCCGGGAGACTCCTGGCCGAAAAGACCGGAGTGGGTCTGGACAAGGTCGGCCGGGTCATGGTCGCAGACAACCTCTGCATCGACAACACGAGATTCCCCGACGTGTTCGTGATCGGCGATCTGGCGCATTGCGAGCAGGACGGAAGGATTCTGCCCGGGGTCTGCCAGGTGGCCCTGCAGCAGAGCGGTTACCTCGTCCGGCTCCTGAAGAGGCGTGTCCGGGGGCAGCGGTTCGACAAACCCTTCAGATACTTCGATCGGGGCAGCCTGGCGGTGATTGGGCGCAATGCCGCGGTGGCGAATGTGATGGGGCTGCGCTTTTCCGGTTTTCCGGCCTGGTGCATCTGGGTCTTCGTGCACATTTTTTACCTGATCGAGTTCGACAACAAGGTGCTGGTGCTCCTGCAGTGGGCCCAGAGCTATTTCACCAGAAAAAGAGGGGCGCGGCTGATCACTGAAGAGGAAGGATAGGCGGAAAGATCTTGACAAGGGTCTGGCCGCGCGGTAAGTAAGGATCATCTTTCTCCGTGTAGTCACTCGGGAGAAGTTCTATCATCGGATCGAAGAGAAGAGCCACATGGCCAAAAATGTAAAAGATGGTGCACCTCACCTGAGGCTTGAAGACGGTTCTCCGGTGGCCGTCATCGGGGGGGGACCTTCAGGGTCTTTCGCGAGCTATTTCCTTCTCGACCTGGCCGAGAGGGCCGGGCTCGACATTGAGGTGGACCTCTACGAACCGCAGGACTTCTCCCGCATCGGGCCGGCCGGCTGCAACCACTGCGGCGGGATCGTCTCGGAGTCCCTGGTGCAGCTGCTCGCCACCGAGGGGATCAATCTTCCCCCCGAGGTGGTCCAGCGGGGTATCGACTCCTACATGCTGCACATGGATGTGGGGAGCGTCCGGATCGACACCCCCCTCCGCGAGAAGCGTATCGCCTCCATCTTCCGAGGAGGCGGACCACTCGGCACGACGGGATCGACGTGGAAGAGCTTTGACGGTTTTCTCCTCGAGCTCACCCAGCGCAAAGGGGCCCGCATTATCCGGGAACGGGTGGACAGCGTGCGTTCCAACGGCGGCCGGCCGCTGGTGAAGACCAAGGGCGGTGCCTTCAAAGAGTATGACCTGGTGATGGGAGCGGTCGGGGTGAACGCCGCGGCGCTGAAGCTCTTTCAAGATATGGAGTTCGGGTATCGGCCTCCTCGGACCACGAAAACCTTCATCTGTGAGTTCTTCCTGGGTAGCGAGATGATACGGAGGTACCTGGGGAGTTCGATGCACGTATTTTTGCTCAACATTCCCCGCCTGCAGTTCGCTGCCCTGATCCCCAAGGGGAATTTCGCGACCCTGTGCCTCCTTGGCGAGGAGATCGACAAGGAGCTCGTGGAGTCCTTCCTCGCTGCGCCGGAGTTGAAACAGTGCTTTCCCCCCGGGGTGAACCCGTCGAGGGATTTACCCTGCAAGTGCTACCCCAAGATCAACGTCCGGGCCGCGGATCTGCCCTTTGCCGACCGGGTCTTGCTGCTCGGCGACTGCGCGGTGACCAGGCTCTATAAGGACGGGATCGGGGCCGCCTACACCAGTGCCAAGGCCGCGGCCTCCACCGCCGTCCTGCACGGCGTATCCGCTGAGGATTTCAAGTCCCACTACTGGCCGGCCTGCCGGCACATCGAGAACGACAACACCATCGGGAAGCTGATTTTCGCTGTGACCAGCCAGATTCAAAAAAGGAACTTCACTAAGCGGGGCGTATTGGGCATGGTCTCGAGGGAACGGCAAAAAGAGAGCAACCTCCGGCACATGAGCACAGTCCTATGGGACACCTTTACCGGAAGTGCACCCTATCGGGACATATTCGTGCGCACCCTGTATCCTGCTTTTCTGACCCATCTGCTCTGGGAGTTGGTGCTCGCGGTGCGTCCTTTTCGGAAACGCGGCAACATAGCGGAGGATATTATGGAAACGACTACATTGGGGAGAGTGTACCAGGACGGTGAATCTATTCTCACCCAGGGAGAGATGGGAGACTGCATGTACGTCATCCAGTCGGGAAAGGTCGAGGTGATTCGAGGTCAAGGGGAACGGGAGATCATTCTTACCGAGCTTGGCGAGGGGGATTTCTTCGGGGAAATGGCCCTCTTCGAGCGCGAGGTCAGGTCGACCAATGTGCGCGCCAAGGGCGAAACCAAGGTGCTCACGGTGGATAGGAAGACCCTGCTCCGCAAAATCCAGGAGGACCCTTCCCTGGCCTTCCGCATGCTCGAGAATATGTGTTCCCGGGTCCGCAAGTCGGACGCCCTGGTGACGCGGGTACAGGTTAAAGACCGGAGAAACTGGGCGACACGCCGCGCTGACTGAGAGCCTGAAAGAGCCCCAAGGCATGGTAAAGTTTCAGAAATTTCCGGCCACGATTTTTTCCACTGTCTCAATCCCCCTCAGTTCCTCCTTTTGTAAAGGGGGATGCAGGGGGATTATTTCAAAGGGAAATCCTTGGTTTCCCTCTTTACTCTGATGCCTCTTCTTTTCTTGGACTTGGCCGGACTGCGGCCGGGGTAATTGGCGATGAAGCTGCAGCAGGTGTCCCTGGCGAAGATCACCCGTCCTGTTGTCACGGGGTGTTACCCCAGGGATCGGCTTTTTCGAAAGCTGGACCGGTTCCGGGACCGGCCCGCGGTCTGGGTCTCCGGGCCGGCGGGGGCCGGCAAGACCACTCTGGTCAGCAGTTATCTCGAAGCACGGAAACTCCCGTGTCTCTGGTACCGAGTGGATCCAATTGACGGGCACATCGCGACCTTCTTCTATTACCTGGGCCTGGCCGGCAAAAAGGCTGCTCCCCGGCGGCGCAAGCCATTGCCTCTCTTCACGCCGGAGTACCTCCAGGGCATCCCGACCTTTACCCGGAGGTATTTTGAAGATCTCTACGGCCGCCACACCCCTCCGTTCACGCTGGTCTTCGACGACTACCAGACCGTGTCTCCGGCATCGCGGTTTCACGAGGTGCTGCATCTCGGGCTTTCCGTGGTGCCGGAGGGAACGCACGTCATTGTGATCGGCCGGAGCGACCCCCCTTTGATCTTCGCCAGGATGCGGGCACATCATCAGCTGATGGGTATCGGCTGGGATGAACTCCGGCTGACCCTGGAAGAATCCAAAGGAATCGCCCGCCTGCACCGGGGGCGCGCAATATCGAGCCGAGAGCTCGAGTCCCTCCACGCAACGATGCAGGGGTGGGCGGCCGGTCTGGTGCTCGCGCTCGAGGGGGAGAAAACGGAAGGGATCGAGTTTTACAACGCCGATACACTTCACCCGGAAGAGCTTTTCGACTATTTCGCCTGCGAGATATTCGAAAAGACCGACGAGGAAGTTCGGGACTTTCTTCAGAGGACCGCCTTTCTGCCCTCCATGACCGTGCAGACGGCAGAGAAACTTACCGACCAGAAAAAGGCGGGCCACATCCTCGCGGATCTGTGCCGCCACCACTATTTCACCGAGAGGCACGCGGCTTCGGAACTCATTTACGAGTACCATCCGCTCTTCAGAAAGTTTCTCCAGTCGTGCACCGAGGGTTATTTCAGCCGCTCTGAACTCTCGAACCTGCGGTGCCGGACGGCCGATCTCCTCGAGGAGGGGGGCGACGTCGAGGCTGCCGCGAAGCTGTATGTGAAAGCCGAAGGCTGGGGGCGCCTGGCGGGGTTGATAAAGAAGCAGGCCCGGACCCTGCTCATGCAGGGAAGAAACCGGGCCCTGGAGGAATGGCTGCGGAACTTTCCCGATGAATTCCGGGAGAAAGACCCCTGGCTCCTCTACTGGCTGGGCCTCTGCCGCCTGCCTTTCGATCCGACGGAGTGCCGGGAATATCTCGAGAAGGCCCTCAGACAGTTTCGGATCCGGATGGATCCCGCCGGGGTGTTCCTCACCTGGTCGAGTGTCGTCCAGGCCATAGTGTTCGGATTCGAAAATTTCAAGATGCTGGACCGATGGATCGCGATGCTTGAAGAACTGTTTTCGGAGTTTGGGGACATTCCCGCCGGCGAAATCGAGACTCGCGTGGTCTCCAGCATGTTCAGTGCGCTGGTCCTGAGGCAGCCCCGCCATCCGGATTTCGACAAGTGGAGAGATCAGGCCGTGATGCTCACCCGCGAGAGCGACGATCTCAATCTCAGAGTATACACCCTCTTCCAGCTCGTGTACTACCTGCACTACAAGGGGGATTTAGGGGCGGCGGACCTGGCTCTTCAGGAGCTGAAGTCACTGGTTCGGTCGGGACAGATCACACCCTTGAGCCATGTCATCGTGAAGTCAGCAGAGGCCATGCAGTGCAATTTCAGGGCTCAGCATGAACAATGTCTGAGAGCCGTGGTAGAAGGGTTGGAACTGGCGACTGAAACAGGTGTCCACACCTGCGACATCACATTGATGGGACCCGCGGTGTGGAGTTCCATAGCCAATCATGATTTTGCCGCTGCGGGACAATATCTTAAAAAGATGGAGCTGGCCCCCGGTGCGAACCGGCCGTTTGATTCCTCCTTGTATTATTTCCTGGCCGGGTTCAAGGAACTGGAAGAGGGGCATGTGCTGCCGGCCCTGGAGCACGCGGAAAAGGCGCTCGACCAGGTCCGCGGCGCCGGGGCGATTTTCCCCATTGCGCTGACCCACGCCCTGAACGCACAGATCAGGCACGAGCTTGGGGACGCCACTTCAGCGGAGGAACACCTCTCTGAGGTCGACCGCTGCGTAAAAGACTTCGACAGCCCGGCCCTGGACTTTTTAAACCTGCTGAGCAAAGCCCAGTTCGCCTTCCGCCGGGGGAACGAACAAGAGGGTCTGGAGTCGCTCCGCCGGGGACTGGCGGTCGGCAGAGCGCATGGCTACATGAACACGCACCTCTGGCGGCCCGAGGTCATGGCGGATCTCTGTGTCAAGGCCCTCGAGGAGGGGATCGAGACCGAGTACGTCCTGCGCCTGGTGGGAAGGCACGGCCTGATTCCGTCTTCTTCACCCACCCACCTCGAAAACTGGCCGTGGGCGGTAAAGATCTACACCCTCGGGAGATTCGGACTGCTGATTGACGGGAAGCCGGTCCGCTTCCCGGGAAAGGTTCAAAAAAAGCCGCTCGAGATGCTCAAGGCCCTGATCGCCCTCGGGGGGAGGGAGGTCAGCGAAAAGGAACTGTGCGACGCCCTCTGGCCTGAGGCGGATGGGGATTTG